>CACZNP010000090.1 GCA_902782545.1 uncultured Bacteroidales bacterium | reverse complement strand
TTTCCACCAAGAAGGGGAGCAAGGTACCCTCGTTCTGGATGGTGGCCTTGGTCATGGGATAGAAATAAGTTTTGTTGGCGCTGCCGCCGCCTTTGGCAACCATCACAAACCGGTATTCTTCGCCCTCGGTGGCTTCAATGTCGATTTGTGCAGGCAAGTTGCAGCGGGTGTTCACCTCGTCGTACATATTGAGTGCGGCGTTTTGCGAGTAACGCAGGTTGTCGGTGGTAAAGGTGTTGTAGACCCCTCGCGACAGCGCTTGTTCGTCGTCAAAACCGGTCCACACTTGTTGCCCTTTCTCGCCGTGGATGATGGCTGTGCCGGTGTCCTGGCAGAAGGGCAGCACGCCCAGCGCGGCCGTCTCGGCATTGCGCAGGAACTGCAGGGCCACGTACTTGTCGTTCTCGCTGGCTTCGGGGTCCTTGAGGATGGCCGCCACTTGCTCATTGTGCTCTCGACGCAGCATGAACTCCACATCGTGAAAGGCTTGCTGAGCCAGCAGAGTGAGTGCCTCGGGGGTGACTTTCAGGATGGGTTTGCCTTCAAACTCGCCCATGCTCACTCCTTGGGTGGTGAGCAGGCGATATTGGGTTTTGTCTTCTCCCAACTGGAACATGGGAGCATAGTTGAACTCGGGAATGTTTGCCATAATGTGATAGTTATCGTTGATATTGGTTAATAGTCGCTCAAAAACGGTGTCAAAGTTACGTAAAAACAAAGGAAAAAGCAAAGTTTACCCCGTTTTTTAGATGCTGTTGGCACTCGCTTGTGTGGCCAGGGCCTGCCACAAAGTGTCGTGGGGCAGGGGTGCCGTGACATCGATTTCCTTGCCGCTCACGGGATGGGTGAAACGGATGCGGTGGCTTTGCAGCGAGATGCCTCCGTCGGGGTTGCTGCGCTCGGCGCCATATTTGAGGTCTCCCTTGACGGGGCAACCGATGGCTGCCAGTTGGGCGCGGATTTGGTGCTTGCGCCCGGTGATCAAATCGATTTCCAGCAGGTGATACCGCTCGCCGCTTGCCAGTAACCGATAGTTGAGCACTGCTTTTTGAGCACCTTCGCGGGGATGGGTGCTGGCATAAGTTTTGTTGTTGCGTTCCACGCTGGTGAGCCAGTGAGTGAGCGTTTCCTGATCGTGGGGCGGCCGGTTCTTGACGATGGCCCAGTAAGTTTTGTGCACCTCTCCCTTCCTGAACAATTCGTTCATGCGCGAGAGCCCTTTGCTGGTTTTGGCCAGCACCACCAGGCCGCAGGTGGGCCTGTCGATGCGGTGCGTGAGCCCACAGAACACGTTTCCGGGCTTGTCGTATTTCTCTTTGAGCCATTGCTTGACGGTGTCGACCAGAGGTTCGTCGCCTGTACGATCGCCCTGCACGATTTCTCCGGCAGCCTTGTTGACGATGATGATGTGGTTATCCTCGTAGATTACTTCCATGATACCTTAATATAAATAATAGGGAGTGCTGCCCCCTTTTTTTGTGCAACCACAAAGTTACAAAAGTTCAGGGACTTATACAAATTGGTGGTGTAGCCCAATTGTCAATCATTAATTGAAATTGCCGAAATCCTTCTTTTTTCCGTGAAAATAGCAGTTTTTTCTTTTGAAAAAATGTTTTTTTGTGAATAAAAGTATTATCTTTGCAAAATCTTTAGGTATGTAATTGAGAAACTGAGAGTCTTGAACAGGCACTAATACAAGGAGAACTGCGACCGCCCCACAGCATGGGGTGGTGTGGGTTTTCTTACTAGTTATTGTTGAGTGACGGCCGATGTTTCTCTATCCTGGAGTGGAGTTTGAAACATATTAACAATAAAATAAAGTGCTTATGAGTTTCAGAAAATTACTCTTGCTCTTTGTCGCTGCGCTGACAGCGTTCACCGTCTCTGCACAAGTGACGGTGCACGGTGTGGTGCTCGACGAGAACAATGATCCAGTGATCGGAGCTACGGCAGCGCAAAAAGGAAAACCTGGAAACGGTGCTGCCACTGACTTTGACGGCAAGTTCACCCTGACGGTGCCCAATGGGTCTGTCATCGTGGTGACGTATGTGGGTTATGAACCTGCCGAGGTGAAAGCCCAGCCCAATGTGACTGTGAACATGAAGCCCAAGGGCGAGGTACTTCAGGAAGTGGTCGTCACGGGATACCAAAAAGTGGACAAGCGACTCTATACGGGTGCCACTGCCTCCGTCGATGCCGACAAGACCAAGTTGTCGGGTGTGGCCGACGTGTCGCGTGGCCTCGAAGGACGCGTGAGTGGTGTGCAAGTGCAGAACGTGTCGGGTACATTCGGTACGGCTCCCAAGATTCGTGTGCGTGGTGCTACCTCCATTTACGGTAGCAGCAAGCCGCTGTGGGTGGTCGACGGTGTGATTCTCGAGGACAACGTGGACATCAGTGCCGACGATTTGTCGAGTGGTGACGCCACCACGCTGATTGCTTCGGCTGTGGCTGGCTTGAATGCCGACGACATCGAGTCGTTCCAAATTCTGAAGGATGGTTCGGCAACCTCCATTTACGGTGCCCGTGCCAATGCCGGTGTGATTGTGATCACGACCAAGACCGGACGCAAGGGACACACGAGCATTAACTACACCGGTGAGTTCACCTACCGCTTGAAACCCACTTACCGCGAGTTCAACATCAGCAACTCGCAAGAGCAAATGGGTATTTACAAGGAAATGGAGCAGAAAGGCTGGCTGGAGTTTGCTTCGTTGGCCAATGGTTCTTCGACGGGTATTTATGGTCGCATGTATGATTTGATGAATCAGTATGACCCTGCCACAGGCACTTATGGTTTGCCCAACACTCGTGCCGCTATGAACCAATATCTGCGGAAATATGAGATGATCAACACCGATTGGTTCGACCTGTTGTTCAACAACAACATCATGATGAACCATGCAGTGAGCATTGCCGGTGGTACCGATAAAGGCTCGTTCTACTCATCGGTGTCGTTGATGAACGACCCGGGATGGTACAAGTCGAGTTCGGTGGAGCGTTACACTTTTAACGCCAACGCCATTTATAACATCACCGACAAAATCCGCGTCAAAATTCTGAACAGCGACAGTTACCGCAAGCAGAAAGCCCCTGGCACACTGAGCCAGAACGTGGACGTGGTGAACGGTGAGGTGAGCCGAAGTTTCGATATCAACCCCTACAGTTATGCGTTGAACACATCGCGTACTCTGGACCCCAACGATTACTATCGTCGCAACTATGCCGACTTCAACATCTTCCATGAGTTGGAGAACAACTACATCGACTTGAATGTGCTTGACCTGAAGTTCCAAGGCGAATTGAACATCAAACCCATCATCAAGCAGGATCAGTCGCTCGAAATCAATTTGCTGGGAGCCTATCGCTACAGCAATGCTGAACAGAATCACTACATCCTGGACAAGAGTAACCAAGCAATGGCCTACCGTGCTGGTATTGACCCCGACGACGCAATCATACGTGCTTCGAACCGTTACCTCTACACTGACCCGGATGTTGAGAACGCATTGCCTATCACGGTGTTGCCCAAGGGAGGTATGTTGCTGTACAGCAAGAATTCAATTTCCCAGGTGGACTTCCGCTTGAGTGCTCAATACATGAAGGATTTCAATCGTGCTCACAACATCAACTTGTTTGCCAGTATGGAAACTGGTCGTGTTGACCGCTACGCGCAGGCCTTCGAAGGTTGGGGTATTGTTTATGCAAACGGTAATCTGCCCTTCACCAACCACAACTTGTTCAAGCAGTTGGAGGAAGAGAACGGTGCCTACTTCAGCGACTCCAAGACTTATCGCCGTGCAATGGCTTATATTGGCAATGCCACATACGGTTTCAAGGCCCGTTACATCATCAACGGTTCGTTCCGCTACGAGGGCTCGAACTTGATGGGCAAAACCAGTCAAACCCGTTGGTTCCCTGCTTGGAACATATCGGGAGCATGGAACGTGTATGAGGAACCGTTCTTCCAGGAGTGGAAAGGCAACAAGTACTTGAGTTATGCCAAGTTGCGCTTGAGTTACTCGCTCACCGGCGAGAGTGGTCCTATGGGCTATGCAAATGCCGAGGCCTTGTATTATCCCTATCGCACGTGGCGTCAGGAGACCGACGCCAAGGAGATGGGTATCGGCTTGAATGGTCTTGGTAACAGCGAGTTGACCTATGAGAAAAAGCATGAGTTTGACGTGGGTGTTGACTTGGGTTTCTATCACAACCGCATCAACTTGGTGTTTGACTGGTACAAACGCAACAACTTTGACCTGATTGGTCGAGTCACCACCGAAGGTGTGGGCGGTATCTCCAGCAAGTATGCCAACGTGGCCGAGATGTCGTCTCATGGTGTGGAGTTTGCCTTGACAACGAAGAACTTCGACCCAGTCAATCCTATGGATTTCTCCTGGACCACCGACCTGACATTCTCTTACAGCAAGACCAAAATCACCAAACTGGAGGCTCGTTCCAACGTCATCAGCCTGGTGCAAGGAACCGGTTTCCCTCTCGAAGGTTATCCTCACCGTGCCATTTTCTCCATCCCGTTCTTGGGACTTGATGAGCATGGAATTCCCAAAATCATCAATGAGGAAGGCGAAGAAACCACGAGCGAAATCAACTTCCAAGAATACGACAAGTTAGGCTTCCTGAAATATGAAGGTCCTGTTGACCCCGTCTTCACCGGCGGCTTTGGCAACATGTTTGGATGGAAAGGCTTCCACCTGAATGTGTTCATGACCTATTCGTTTGGCAACAAGTTGCGCTTGAGCCCAGACTTCGCTTACGCTTATAGCGATATGGAGGCTAACCCCAAAGAGTTCAAGAACCGCTGGGTGATGCCTGGTGATGAGGCCTTCACCGATATTCCTGCCATAGCATCGCGTCGTCAAGTGTACTCAAATCCGTATTTGAGCCGTGCTTACAATGCCTACAACTATTCGACGGCTCGCATCGCCGATGGTGGTTTCATCCGCCTGAAAGAGGTGTCGTTGACCTATGACCTGCCCATGTCGTTCATCAAGAAATTGCGCATGACCTCGGCTTCGGTGAAACTTGCCGCCACCAACATTTGCCTGCTCTATGCCGACAAGAAGTTGAACGGTGCCGACCCCGAGTTCTTCAACAGTGGTGGTGTGGCATCGCCCAACCCCAAGCAAATCACATTCACTGTGCGTTTTGGCCTTTAATAACGTAGACTGAAGAAAGGAGTAACAATATGAAAGCAAAATATTTATCGATATTCGCTATTTTCGCTGCATTGACATTCAACTCGTGTAGCGACTTCCTGGACAAAGTGCCCGATACGCGTGTTTACCTCACGACGGTCGACCAATTGCGTGAGTTGCTTGTCGACGGGTATATGGGATACAGTTATGCCATGATTGGAGAGTTGTCGAGCGACAATGTCATTGACAACAACTCGCCCAGTGAGACGGGTGTGCGTTACAATCTTGCTGCTTATTCGTTGGGTGACACTCAGATTTTTGCCTGGGAAGACGAAACCCTTGACAATGGCAGCGATACCCCATCCGAGTTTTGGACAGGTTGCTAT
>CACZNP010000089.1 GCA_902782545.1 uncultured Bacteroidales bacterium | reverse complement strand
TCCGTTGAGTGATTTTGAGGATGCCACACGCGGCGGCACCAATCTGGTGCACCAAATCAAACTCGACAACGGACATGGACTTGACATTCTGGTCGATAACATCTACTTCTACAAGACCGGTGCTGTTGCCGAACCCACTGCTATCACCCTTGAGGCTGACGCTACCGAGGTGCAAGCCACCAAGACGCTGCAACTCACCGTCAAGGACCAGGATGGCAAGGAAGTGGCTGCCAACAAGGTGACCTTCACCAGTAGTGATGAAGATGTCGCTACCGTCAATGTGGCCGGTCTTGTGACTGGTGTTGCCGAGGGCACTGCCACCATCACTGCCACTCTGAATAGCGACAATACCGTCACCGCCGAGTTTGAACTCACAGTTACCGCTGCTCCCGAGCCCGTTGAGGGTCAGGTGCTGACCAACGGCGACCACACCGTCACGCTGGTGGGCTACCACTACATTGGCACCAACAACTATGAGTTGCAAATTTCCAGCGAGGAAACAATGGTTGGCCTTGGAGGTTCGTTCTGGAACATCAATGGCGTGGGTGGCTACGACATGCGCGTGAACATGACCATCAGCGCCGACGGCCATCTCATCACCATCACCGCCGAGTCTACCCAAGCCCCGCAGCCCTACACTCCGCTTTATGTGATGATGCCCGGTGAGGTGAACTTCGGCATGGTGACCATCGAGTGGAAAGAGGTTGGTGAAGTTACTCCTCCTGTCGTGACCGAGTCCTCTCTGGCCGATATGGAAACTGCTCCCGATGCCAGCAAGACCTACCAGATTACCGATGAATTGACAGTTGCTTTTGTTGATGGCGAGGTGGTCTATGTCCGTGACAACAACGGTGTTGCCCAAGGTCCCGCCGAAGGACAGACCGACTATCTGGCACAGTGGCTCAACATTGCCCCCAACACTTACAGCAACTGGATTGCCCTGACCGGCATCGAGGATGCTCAGGTGGGCCAGACGCTGACCGGTGTCACCGGCAAGTTGACCGATGTGAAGAACTACACACTGGCCGTTGAGGATTATGAACTTGGTGGCGAAGCAGGCGCTGTGGTGCTGAACAACTATGTGCCCACCAACTTGGATCCCGCAAACCGCGTCAATGTGGAGCGCACAGTGGGCGGTAACACCTACGACTTCTGGTTTGCCATGCCGCAAGTGATGGAGGTGGCTCATATCATGGGTTGCTACCACGTCAGCGACGGCAATTTCCGCTGCCCGAACACTACCGAAACGGTGAATACCGCTTCCATCAACGGTGCTTTCCATGCCGACATCACCGGCAAGCAATTCCCCGTTGACAGCAATGTGGAGTTCGATGTTCTTATCCGCCTCAACGCCGAAGGAACCACTGCCGCACCGCGCCGTGTTGCCGGAGCCAGTGGATACGACATCCAGGCAATGTCGGACGCTACTGTGCCCGATGTGCCGACAGGTGTGCGCGATGTGAAGAACGCCCAGGTGGCTGGTGTGAAGTATGTGGATGTGGCCGGCCATGTGAGCGACAAGCCCTTCGCTGGCATGAACATCGTGGTGACCACCTACGTTGATGGCACCACCCGCACCGCCAAAGTGGTGAAATAATCTCATCCACCATCAGGATTGAAAAATGGCGATGCCCACACGGGCATCGCCATTTTTGATTTGTCATAAATGACCTATTTGGGTTTAGATAACAGGATGGGATGATTCGTTTTCGTTTGGCAAAACCCTCAGGCTTCGAGCAGGGGGTTGATGACGGCTTGGATTCGGTCGAAGATTTCCTCGATGGTTCCTGTGCCCTCGATGCTCTGGTACAATCCCCGTTGCTGGTAGAACTCCTTAAGGGGTGAAGTCTGGTTGTGGTAGACGCCAAGCCTGTTCTTGACAGTGTCCATGTTGTCGTCGCTGCGGCCGGTGAGTTTGCCACGCAACAGAATCCGGTCGATAAGTTCTTGTTCAGGCACTTCCAGTCCCACCACGGTGGTGACGCTTGTGCCACGCTCTTGCAGCATGGTCTCAAGTGCCTCGGCTTGTGCGATGGTGCGGGGGAATCCGTCGAAAATCACACCATTGGCAGCCTCTTCGCGATGGTCGTCGAGCACGCTGGCCAAAATGTCAATCATCAGATTGTCGGGGATGAGTTGCCCCTTGTCGATATAAGCCTTGGCGATTGCTCCCAGTTCGGTGCCCCGCTTGATGTTGTCTCGGAGCACGTCGCCTGTGGAAATGTGGAACAGATTATAGGTTTTAATCAAGTTGTCGCTCTGTGTCCCTTTTCCGGAACCAGGCGCACCAAAAATCACGATATTCAGCATAATAACGTTTCGGTTAGGTTTATGATATGTTTAGACGTTTCAGTTTTCGTCTTTTTTGTCCTCTTTCAGGACATAAATGTCGCTGAGATTGCGTGCCAGCCCATCCAGGTCGAGTCCGTAGCCGATGATGAATTTACTGGGAATCTCAAACCCCACATACTCGGGTTGCAGCCCCACAGTGAGCGACGCTGGCTTGAAGAGCAATGTGGCCATCTTCACGGTCTTGGGGTTGAGTGTGGCCAACAGGTTGCGCAGTTCCTGTGCGGTGACACCTGTGTCCACGATGTCCTCCACGATGATCACGGTGCGCCCCTCGATGCTTTCGCTCAAGCCCATGATTTTCTTCACCTCGCCGGTCGACGAAGTTCCCTCGTAGGATTTGAAACGGATAAAAGTGATTTCGGCATCAGGAAGGTTGCAGGCCCGGAACAAGTCGGCCGCAAAAATAAATGCTCCGTTGAGCACACACAAAAACAGGGGATTCTCGTCCTTGCAATCGCGCTGGATTTCTAAGGCCATGCGTTGCACTTGTTTGGCTATCTCCTCTCGACTGATATAGGTTTCGAAGGTCAGCCCTTTGTAAGTAACTTCATCCATATGGGTAAGAAAAAATTTCCACAAAATTAGTAAAGTTTCGTTTGTCTCGCAAATTAAAGTGATGGTTTTCGGGGATTTTATCAGATTTTTTTCTTTTTTGCATCGTATGCGATGAAAATGTAGTATTTTTGTAGGTTGAAACAAAAAACCCAAGTCAAGACTCACGATTGCAATGAAAATATTCACTACCGATGGAATCAAGCGGATCGTCGACGCGACGGTCGATAGCGAAGAATTGTCGATGCTGGCGCTCATGGAGCGTGCCGCGTCGGCGGTAACCTACGAATTGGTGTCGTTGTGGCGCGCGTCAAAGCGTTTTGTCATTTTTGCCGGTCCTGGCGACAATGGCGGCGATGCGCTTGCTGTGGCGCGAATGCTCTGGGAGCAAGGCTATCGCCCCGAGGTGTACCTGTTCAACGTCCGTTCGTCGCACTTGTCGCTGTGCTGTGCCACCAACCGTGACCGCCTCCTGCCGCTGGCGGGAGATAACTTCGTGGAGGTGACCGACACGTTCAATCCGCCTGAACTGGGTGCTGACGATGTGGTGATTGACGGCTTGTTCGGTTCAGGCTTGCGCAATCCGCTGCGTGGCGGTTACACCGCACTGGTGCAGTACATCAACAACAGCGATGCCTATGTGGTGTCGATTGATGTGCCATCGGGCTTGTTTGGTGAGTGGAATATGGGCAGCGACCACCGCAACATCATCCGTGCCGACCTCACGCTCACCTATCAGTTCAAGCGCTTGTCGTTCTTCTTCTCGGAGAATGCCGAGTTCATCGGAGAGTGCAAGGTCCTGGACATGGAGATGAACACCGAAGCGATTGCGTCGACCCCCACCGACTACTATCTGGTGGAGCGCGATGATGTGCGTGCAGCGTTGCGTCCGCGCGATGAGTTCATCAACAAGTACGACAATGGCAGTATCCTGCTGGTGGCTGGCAGATATGGCATGATGGGTGCTGCTGTGTTGGCGGCGCGGGGTGCCATGCGCTCGGGTGCCGGACTGGTGACCGTTCATGCTCCACGTTGTGGATATGATGTGATGCAGACCGCTGTGCCCGAGGCCTTGTTTGAGCCCGATCGCAACGAGGTGTTCACCACAGCCATCGACAGTCGCCACCGCCACAGTGTGGTTGCGCTGGGTCCTGGCATGGGCACGAGCGATGAGACCATCGATGCCATTGACACGTTCCTCAAAACCTTCAGGTCGCCGTGTTTGCTTGATGCCGATGCTCTCAATTGCATAGCCTCGCGGCCTATGTTGTTGCGCAGCATCCCCAAGGGGTCGGTCATCACGCCGCATGCCGGGGAGTTTGACCGCTTGTTTGGCAACAACCATCTCACCGATGAGGAACGCCTTAAAAAAGCGCTTGACGTGTCGCGGCTCTATGAAATCACGATTGTGCTCAAGGGGCACCACACCATGACAGTGCGTCCCGATGGAAAAATCTACATCAACAGCAGCGGCAATGCCGGTATGGCAACCGCTGGCAGCGGGGATGTGCTCACCGGAGTGATTGCCTCGCTCATCGCTCAGGGTTATGCTCCCGACTGGAGTGTGGTGCTGGGCGTGTATCTGCATGGCTTTGCCGGCGACCTTGCCGCACAGGAGCATGGTCAGTTTGG
>CACZNP010000088.1 GCA_902782545.1 uncultured Bacteroidales bacterium | reverse complement strand
GGACGTGTCCATCACAGGCAACTCGACCAACCCCACCCGCTTCCAGCACCCTGTGGCCGGTACCTACAAGAAGGAGCGCGTGCTGGCCGGCAAGCCCTACTTCAGCGTTGCCAGCGGTGGTGGTACAGGCCGCACACTGCATCCCGACAACATGGCTGCCGGTCCTGCCAGTTACGGCATGACCGATACGCTGGGCCGCATGCACAGCGATGCTCAGTTTGCCGGTTCCAGTTCGGTGCCCGCCCACGTGGAAATGATGGGCTTCCTGGGCATCGGCAACAACCCGATGGTGGGTTGTACCGTGGCTGTGGCCGTGGATGTGGCACAGGCTTTGGCCAACAAGGATTAAGGCGAAGATGTCAATTGAACACATCTTACCATGAAAAAAGGCTCCTGTTGGAGCCTTTTTTCATGGTATCTCACGGATTTTTCTGTCAGGGAAATCCGATCCAGGATGGTGTTCATCGCGCCGATAGAGGGTGGTCACGTCGAACAAATCTTCTTGTTTGAGCACACGCTCCTTGCCGTCGGGTTGCCGAACGATAATCTCCAAATTTCCAGGACATTCATTAAAGGTCTTGTTGTTGAAGTTCATCCTGTCGGCAGTGGCTTGCTCAGGGACACTCACTTTCTCCAACTTCCGGCAATAGGCAAAGGACAACGCTCCAATCACCTTCACCGAGTTCGGCACATACACACTGGTGAGTTCCCGACAACCGTTGAACGCCTCCCCCTCAATGACGAGCAAACCCTCGCTCATGGTAACCGACTGGAGGTTGTGGCACTCGTGCACACTGCGGAAACCCAACAACTCGACCGACGGCGGCAACACCAACTCGGTGAGACCCTGACAGTCGTAGAAAGCATGGCTCTCGATGCGCTTGACAGTGGGCAAAATCTCACAACGTCCCTTCACAATTGTGTTGAGTGCCGTGATCACACGAGTGTGCTCAGCATCCATGATGATGCCCTGCTGGCAGTCAAACGTCTTGTTGCCTGGCGCGAAACTCACATCGGTCAAATTGTAACAACTCATGAACGCTGCGCTACCCAAGTCGCTCAGCGTGGACGGCAGCACAACGCTGGTCAACCCCCTGCAATAACTGAACGCTTGACGGCCAATGCTTTCCAACCCCTCGGGCAGAGCAATGGAGGTGAGTGATTTGCACGAGCCAAAGACATAATCGCCAATATAGCGCAGGGATGATGGCAACTTCACATCGGTTAAGTTTTCGCATACGTAGAAGGCATAGTTGCCTATGGCTGTGACTCCCTCAGGAACCTCAATGGAGGTGAGATTCTTGCAGCAATAGAATGCGCTGGGGCCTATACTGCGCAGCGTGGACGGCAACTTCACGGTGGTCATCGCTTCGCAATCCTGGAACATCCGCTCAGGAAGCACCTTGAGTGTGCTGGGCAACTGGATGTCGGTCAACCGGGTGCAGTTCTCAAACGCCGCATAGCCAATCTCGCTCACCGATTCGGGAACGGTGACCTTGGTGAGTCCCGAGCACCGTGTGAAAGCCCAGATATCGAGTTTTGTCACCGTGGATGGGATGATGAAATCGGTCACCTCATCGCATCCGAAGAAGCCCCATTTGCCTACCTCTGTCACCGTGTAGGTTTTACCTTGCACCGTGATGTGTGATGGAATTTCCACCACACCTTTCAACAAGTCTTCACGGTCTTTGATTTTGCTCACAGACACTGTGCTGTCGCTCGTGGGAGTGAAATACATGTTGTTCAGTGTGTACACAACGTCTTGTTGGGCTCCGGCACTGGCGACAATCGCCGCAGCCGCGAGAATGGTTGCCATCCTTTTCATAGTTTTCTATTATTAATTATTTTCTTGCAATTAAAAATGAGTGCGACATCTGATGGTTCACTTCGATGATCGCTTGTTACCGCTCGGGGTAGAGTTTGTTCAAATTAATCAACTCGTCACCTTTGATGGCATGGCTGGTGCCATCGGGATGACGCACGCTGACAACCAGATTGTCCAAATTGTCAAACAGTTGATCGTTAAAGGTCCATGGGTCGGTGGTAATGTGCTCGGGCACGCTGGCTGTGGTGAGGTGGCGGCAATCACCGAAGACGAACTGCCCTATTTTTTCCACACTGGAAGGCAGGCTAACCGAAGTGAGTAGCGACAACCCCGAGAATGCCGCTTGGCCTATTTCCTTGACGCCCTCGGCAAACTCCAGACTCTCGACTGCCGAGCAATTGAGAAAGGCTTTCTGGCCGATGGTTCGCACCGAGGCCGGAATGGCCAATCCTGTGATTCCTTTGCAATCGTAGAAGGCATAAGGAGCAATCTCAACAACCGTGGGCGGGACCTCATATTGGCCCTTAACCACTGACGAGAGCGAGGCAAGAATCGACGTGCGGTCGGCACTCATCACAACACCCCCGTTGCAAGTGAATTTCTTGTTCCCCGCAGCCACCACAACCTCGGTGAGATTCCTACAGCCCGCAAAAAGGCCACTGCCCAACGAATCCACGCTGGCAGGAATGGTGAGACTCGTCAAGCCCGTGCAGTAGTTGAATGCCTGAGAGCCGACTGTCAGCAAGCCCTCGGGCAACCGGATGCTTGTGAGGCCATTACAGCAATTGAAAGCATACGCTCCCACATGCTGCAACGATGATGGCAAAGGCAAGGTGGTGAGCGACTCACAACAGTCGAAAGCATAGTTGCCAACAGAACTCACCCCATCGGGGATGTCGAGGACCCGCAAACGCTTGCAATTGTCAAACGCTCGATCCTCAATGGTTTTCAACTCAGAAGGCAACCTGACTTCAGTGAGCGAAATGCATTTGTTGAAAGTGCGGGATGGAAGATTGGTGAAAGTGTCGGGCAGTGTGACATCAACAAGCGACTCACATCCATCGAACACCGCATAGCCCATCGAGGTCACCGACTCGGGAATGGTGATGCGCTTCAGGCTTGTGCAATTCGAAAAAGCCCAGATATCAATTTCGGAAACTGTGGAGGGGATAATGAACTCGGTAACCTTTTTCCAACCAAAAAACCCCCAACCATCAATCTTGGTCACCTTGTAGGTGATGCCCTTGTGGGTCACTGAGGCCGGAATCTCCACTCTCCCTTTGAGTTGGGCTTTGCTGTCACGGTTCTTTCCCACCATCACCGTTGAGTCGCTGGTGATGGTGAACTTCATGCCCTTGTGCATGAACTCCCCATCCTGCAGAGTGTTGGCGCATGCATTCAAAGCCAAAGCGGAAATGATAACCCCCATCAGTTTCATGGTTTTTGACCAGTATTCAGTTATCATTTGTGTCAATGTCGTAAGTCTGGTACAGAAAGTCGTTGTAGGGAAAACGCTGTGTGTGAACGATGCGTGCTTTCTCGTAGAGGAGTTGTTTCAGGGCATCGATGTTAAGTTGGCGCTTGGCGCTGATGAACACGCAGTTGCCAGCCATGCGCGCCATCCACGTCTGCTCGAACTCTTCGAGCGGAATATTCTCGTGCTGGCGGGGAGTAAGGTCATCCTCATCTTTAGGCACATGGCTGAACTGGTCTATCTTGTTGAACACCATGATAAGTTCCTTGTTGGCGGCATCGCACACCTCGTGTAACGTGCGGTTCACGACTTCGATTTGTTCCTCAAACTGTGGGTGTGACACATCCACCACATGGACCAGGATGTCGCTGTCGCGAACTTCGTCGAGGGTGGTCTTGAACGACTCCACCAAGTGAGTGGGCAATTTGCGTATAAAACCCACGGTGTCGGTGAGCAGGAACGGCAAGTTCTCAATCACCACTTTTCGCACCGTGGTGTCGAGTGTGGCAAAAAGTTTGTTCTCGGCAAAAACTTCGCTCTTGCTCAGGACATTCATCAGCGTGGATTTGCCCACATTGGTATAGCCCACCAGCGCAATGCGGGTGAGTTTGCCACGGTTTTTGCGCTGAATCACCTTCTGTTTGTCCCAATCGGCAAGTTTTTGCTTGAGCAGGGAAATCTTGGTTTTGACAATACGGCGGTCGGTCTCGATTTGCTCCTCACCGGGACCACGCATACCGATACCTCCTCGCTGACGCTCCAAGTGGGTCCACATACCCGTGAGCCTGGGCAGCAGATACTGGTATTGTGCCAGTTCGACCTGCATTTTGGCATTGGCTGTTTGTGCCCGCTTGGCAAAAATGTCGAGGATGAGGCTCGTGCGGTCCAGTACTTTCACATGGGTTTCCCGCTCCACATTCGACACTTGCTTGGGCGACAGGTCGTCGTCAAAAATCACCAACTGGATATTATTCTCATCCACGTAGTGGGCAATCTCCTCCAACTTTCCTTTTCCCACAAAGGTGGCGCGATTTGGTTCATTGCACCGTTGCATGAAAGTCTTGACCGTGACTGCACCTGCCGTCTCGGCAAGGAATTCCAGTTCGGCGAGATACTCGCGTGCCTTGTTTTCGGGTTGTTGCGGTGTGATGAGTCCCACCAGCACGGCGCGCTCTTGCTCCACAGTGCTGACAGTGCGTTTGTTGTCGTCGAGAAGTCCCATAGTGTTTTTTATACCTTATTTATATATTCCTTGAAGAAGGAAACAAAGTCAAGTGGAAGTTGGCTGTTGCTATAAATACAAGTCGTCGCTTGCAAGGTGTGATGTTGCGGGCGACGACTTGCTGTCTATGAATGGTGATTACTTCTTTTCTACCTTGTTGTAGCGCTTGTTCAGACCTTCGACCACCTCGTCGGTCACGTCATACTTGGGGTCGACAAACAGGGTGGCGCTCTTGCGCAGAATCAGGTCATAGCCTTTCTTTTGGGCATACTCCTTCATGAAGTTATCGATGGAGTCGAGCAATTGCACCTGGCTCTGGTTGAGTTCGTTCTGGATGCTTTGTTGCAAGTTGCCCAGATAACTCTGTGCGTCGTTCTGCATTTTTTGCAACTTGTTTTGGTCGGCATTGAAACTCTCCTCGGTGAGGTAACCATTGTTTTTGTACTTCTGCTGCATGGCATTGCCAAACTTGGTGATTTCGTTGCTGCGTTGCTGTTGGGCAGCATCGAACTGATTTTGACGCCTGAGCATTGCCTCGTTGATGTCCTTTGCCAGGTTGTACTGTGCCATGATGGAGTCCTCGTCCACATAACGGATGGTAAGTTTTTCAATGGCAGCACCGGGATCGGGGGTGGCAGCCTTTTTGGGTTTCTCGTTGCAGGCTGCCAGAAACACCAGTCCGGCAATGAGTGCGTAATTCACAAAATGTCTCAAAAAGTTCATTTGATTATTGTTAGTTGGTTTTTTGATAAAATTCACTGTCATGGGCGCAAGTGATGCCACGGCGACGCATTTCAGGGTTGCCGTGGATGTGAGTGTTTGGGAAGCGTCCACCCTTGACAAAAAAGATTTTCACTCCCAACAAGCCCACTGCCAGGGCTATCAGCGCTATGGTCAACAGCAAAATGGTCACTTGTCAGCCAAATTTTATGCAAATATAGAAAAGGTTTGCGAGAAAAGACCACTTATTTCAAATAATTTTTGTAACTTAGCGAGTGTTAAACCGAGGTTTTAACAAAAATTCAAGCACCGAAAGAATTACTAACAAATATTTCTGCTTTAAACAACCAAAAAATTATGACCGTAAAAGAACTGAAACCGACTCAAGTCTGGCAAATCTTTGACCAGATCACACAAGTGCCCCGTCCGTCGGGCAAACTCGAAAAAATCCGTGAATGGCTCATCAATTTCGCGCGTGAGCACAACCTGGAGTACAAAGTCGATGCCGTTGGTAACGTGGCCATGTTCCGCCCGGCAGCACCTGGCATGGAAGACGTGCCTGGCATTGTCCTGCAGGGACACATGGACATGGTGGCTGAGAAAGGCGCCGGATCGAACCACAACTTCGACACCGACCCCATCGAGACCATCGTCGACGGCGATTGGGTGCGTGCCAACAACACTACCCTGGGTGCCGACGACGGCATGGGACTGGCCATCGCACTGGCCGCCATCACCGACCCCGATTTGAAAACGGGACCACTCGAGGCACTTGCCACAGTCGATGAAGAAACCGGACTCACGGGAGCCGTCAATATCACTGCCGAAATGTTACAAGGCAAATACCTGCTCAACCTCGACAGCGAGGACGATGGCGTCATCACCATTGGCTGCGCCGGTGGATTGGTCACCATTGCCAAGTGGGACTACAAAGAGGAAAAGGCTCCCGCTGGACTCAACTGGTTCAACGTGAGCCTCACACATCTGCATGGCGGACACTCGGGCACAGACATCAACCTGGGATATGCCAAAGCCACCAAACTCATCGCTCGCTTCCTGCATGCCCTGGGACGCAAAGTGGACTACAAACTGGCACAAATCGATGCCGGCAATCTTCACAATGCCATCTCACATGCCGCACATGCCATCGTGGGTATCAAGCCCGAAGACAAAGAGACACTGAGTGTAGTGCTCAATGAGTTTATCGCCGAAGTGAAAAACGAGTACAAACACACCGAAGTCAAGATGCAGATTGGCTGTGAGAGCGTTGTAGAGCCAGCCGCCATCATCGACGACGAGACGGCTCACCGCATCGTGGTGGCTGCTTTTGTCGCTCCAAATGGCGTCTACTCCATGAGCCAGGAGATTGAAGGCCTTGTCGAGACCTCGACCAACTTGGCCAGCATCAAGATGCGTGAGGGCAACAAGATTGTCATCGAAGCGTTCTCCCGCTCGGCAGTTGAAAGCCGCAAGTATGAGTTGGTGAACCAAATCTCCGCCATCTTCGACTTGGCTGGCGCCAGCGAAATCTTGCAAGAAGGCGGATACCAGGGATGGGAGCCCCGTCAGGACAGCCACATCCTGCAAATCGCCATCAACGAATGGGAAGCCCTCTACGGCGTCAAGCCCAAAGTGGAAGCCATCCATGCCGGACTGGAGTGCGGGCTCTTCCTCAAGGCAGCGCCACACATGGACATGATCTCTTTCGGGCCCACCCTTCAGGATGTGCACTCACCGCAAGAGCGTTGCCACATCCCTGCCGTCCAAAAGGGTTGGGACTTCACCGTGGCCATCCTCAAAGCCGTTGCAGCTGGCAAGTGAGAACCCATTTGTGAATGAACAATGACGGGTGGACAGCGACGGAGGCCATCATGCGCAGCCGTGTCTGTTTGCCCGTCTTTGGTCATTCCCTTTCGTGTCATTACCAATACCTAATAATAATGAAACATCCTTTTTATCACCGCTTGTTGCCGTCGGCTGTCGTTGGGGCGGTTTGCACGTTGTTGTTGACGCTGGGAAGTTGCAAAACGCAAACACTCAACACCACCCAGAACTATACTCCGTCGGCCAAGCCCGTACAGATGATTCTCGACTCCGACTTTGGCAGTTCGACCGATGACCTGTTTGCACTGATGATGCTCAACAACTACATCGACCAAGGACTGGTCGACCTCAAGGGCATCGTCGTGGACCGCGAAGGCGAGAAAAACGCCGGTGTGGTCGACATCTTCAACACCTACTATGGCCATCCCGACATCCCCGTTGCCCTGGAGCGCAACGGTGTGAAAAACCCCCGATGCTTCATCCCCTACAACGGCATCTGCGACATGACCGACGCCAAAGGCCAGCCTCTGTTCAAACGCTCGTTTGATGCCAGCCAGTGTCCCGAAGGCTACAAACTGTATCGCAAATTGCTCAGCCAGGCCGAGGACAAATCGCTGGTGGTGGTTGCCATTGGATTCGCCACCACATTGGCGCAACTGTTTGAGTCGGGAGCCGACGAATACTCACCGCTCAACGGCGACGAATTGTTCGGGCGCAAAGTCAAAGCCGTTTACATCCAGTCGGGACGTTTTGAGCCCGCCGACAGTCTGTGCGGCTACAACATGCGCGCCGCCTCGCGCCAATCGGCCATCTTCTACGACCGTCTGCCCAAAAACGTGGATTTGATCATGTCGCCCAGCAACATAGGCGATGCCATGGACTATTCCGCCCGTGATGTGATGGCCGATTTGTCGGGAAGCGATGTGAACCCCATCAAGTCGGTCTATGCCAATTACACGTGCGACACCGGCCAACGCATGTGGGACACCAACTGCCTGGTCAATGCCGTGTTGGGCGACAGCGAGTATTACCTCTCACCGCGGGGTTGGGTCACCTTTGTCGACAAGGGCAAAGAATCGCTCATGCTATTCACACCCGACGAGAACGGCAATGCACGCTATCAGATGCCGGGTGACTCCTATTTCAACCAGCAGAAACTCATGGACATCCGTCGCCACAACCGCTTGAGTAGCCACGCAACAGGCCTCACCATCGAGTCGCCACAGCCGGGACTCATTGGCGACGATGCCTTGGCATGGACAATGCCGCGCAAGCGCCAACTGGTGGAGAAGTACATGGCCACCGCCGGCAACAAACTCGACCCCGACGATGTGCGCATGCTTTTCCGTCCCATCGGCTATTACGACACCAATCGCGATGACTACACCGCTGCCGAACAGGTCCTCGAAGACACCATCTACAACGTGATGCTCAACCGTGCCGTCAAGGCAGGGAAAAAGTCATTGCTCATCGTCACCGGCCCGCCGGCAAGCGGCAAATCCACGGCCACACGCATGCTCAACGGGAACGATGTGGGATTAATCTACGACGGGGCTCTCAACCAGCCTGGCCGGCTCGATGAAGTCATTGACAAAGCACACAAAGCAGGCATTGAGAATGTGAAGGTGGCTGTCGTTTACAACGATGTGCTTTCCTGCCTGAAGAACTCTACCAGCCGTGGCAAAAACACCTGGCAATTCTACGGGCTGGACTATATCGTCAACTCCTTCAAGGATTCAAAGGGCATGCTGGCCAATTTACACGCCAAGCACCCCGAAGTGGAACTCGCCACCGTCGACTTCAGCGGCAACAGCGCCGACAAGGGCCTCAACATGGTAAGCATTGACAAGGCTCTGCAATGGAACTATGACGTGAACGATAACCAGATGACCGAATTGCTGAACTATGTCCTTGAGCAAGTCAACAGCGGAGACTTGGATAGCCGATTGCTGCCATTGCTCACCGGCAACCTCAAGAACCTGGGAACGCTCAGTGCCACCAACCAAGCACTAGCCAATCAAATTGAACAGCGCGTGCAAGAACTCGTCTCGGCAGCACGCATCCGCTGACGGTCCCTTGCATACATTTTACCAACGCTCCACCCCTGCACAACCAATCGCAGGTGGTGGAGTGATTTGTTGAGGCAGAGGAGAAAGTCAGTTCACTCACACCCGGTTTAAACTCAAATTCTTTGGGCTCTTTGCTTGCTCAATCGTAACGTTCGCTGCGCGCAAGTTACTTTCTTTCGGCATAAAAAATAAAAAACTTCGTTTCTTATTTTGTTCTGCAACCGCTCCT
>CACZNP010000087.1 GCA_902782545.1 uncultured Bacteroidales bacterium | reverse complement strand
TGGTGGGCATCTTGGTGGTCAGTCCGTAGCCGCCGGCAAGAAACACTTGCAGCGCACGTCCCGCCAGCGTGGTGTTGGGCAGGGTGAGCTTGGCGTTGAAGCGCGGGTCGACATAAACCTTTCGGTGGAGGGCGTAGCGGTCGTTGAGGCGTGCTATTTGCTGAGAGCGCACGCCGGCTTGCAGTTCCAGTCGCGACGACCCTAAGGGCATGGACAGGTTGTCCTCGGCAAAAAATGAGAGAACATGTAGCGCGGGGATGTCTTTATAGGCTCGTGGACGTGTGGACCAGGCGGCCGAGAGCGGACGGGTGAGGTCGTAAACCTGCCCTTGCCCCAGGTTTTTTGACAAGGTCCATTCAAGGCCTCCTTTGTAGGTGTTGGTTGCCTGTCTGATGTTCACTTGTCCCTCGGCTTTGAGTTTGACGAAGGCATTGACGGGTTTGCCGTCGCTCACGAAGTGGGCGACATACTCGCTAAGCAGATACTGCCCGTCATTCACCCCTTCGCTCATGGTGGTGGGCGCCACCGATGCCCGCTGAGGAGCCACCTGCTTGTTGCGTTCAAGCCGGTCGTGCTGATAGCTCAGGCTGGTGTTGAGTTGAACACTTTTGAGCCAGGGCATGCTGTTGAAGGAGAAGGTGAGGTCGCTGGTGTAGGCCCAACGGTTGTAACGCGATTTGTACTCGTTCACCTTATTATAACTCAAGTCGGGGTCGCTTTTGGCATTGTCGAACGACCCCGTGTAGTCCACCCCATTCACCCAAGCGGTGATAAGTGCCGGTGTTTCCCATCGCATGTTGAGACGTGCCGAAAGATTCAAGCGTTTGTAGTTCTCAAGGTTGTTGCGAGGGTCGACTTTTGAGTCAAGGTAGGCGGCATCCACGTTCATAATATGTTCCCGTGTGCCTAAGGCAAAGCCTTTTCCGAGCGACACCAGTTTGCTGTATTGGTCGGCCTTGAAGCGGGCGTTTAGTGGTGTGGCCCGACGTATGCGTTTGATGTTGACTACACCGCTGGTGAGGTTGCCATATTCCACACTGGGGATGCCACGCACCACTTCCACGCTCTCGATGTTGTCGGTGCTGATGGTTCTCATGTCCACACCCTTGTTGGTGATGTCGCGTTTTGTCTCGGCCGCTGTTTGGTCGGTGTTGGCCCCTGGCACCTGTTGCATGTTGGCGTCACCGATGACGGGTGCGCCGTCAACCACAAACAGGGTGCCCAGTGACGAGATGCTGTAATCCTCGTTAGGCGTGGCGGCGCCCGTGGCTCCCAGTGTTCCTGTCTCACGCAATTTGATGGTGTTCACGCTCCCCATGTCGGGGTCCTTGCTCACGTTGCCCGGCAACAACTCCATCAGGTCGGTGAGGCTGGTGGGCTGCAGGTGTGCCATGGCATCACGGTCGATGCGACTGCTGGTGGTGAGCCCGTTCAACTCCTTGGCGGTAACCACCACTTCCTGCAGCAACTGGCTGTTCTCGTGCAACGAAATGCTGAGTTGACGCTCGGCTGTGAGGTGAATCTGCTCGACGTGAGTTTCATATCCGACAAACGACACGGCGATGCTGTAGGTGCCTGGGCGCAGGCTCATGGCGAAGCGTCCTTGGTCGTCGGTGAGCACGGCTTGCCCCGATGGCTTGACCGTCACGGTGGCAAAGGCCACCGGTTCGTCGCTTCCGGCCTTATGCACCATCCCGCTCAGAACCACCTCGCCCCGGGAGCTAAGAGCCATAAGAATCAATATAATAGAAAATAATGCTTGTCTCATCATATATTTAAATCAGGTGCAAAATTACCCTGTTAGGTCGGTTAGGGCAATCCCGATATGATGTTATTTTCAGGAGCAAAATCCCTTAAATTGGTTATTTCTGGTCATCATAAACGGCAGTAATTTTGCGGCAAAGAAATATAATCATTAAAAACTCTAAACACATGATGAAAAAATTCTCTACTCTTTTCACTGTGGCGATAGCATCGTCGGCGATGATGCTCAATGCCCAGTCGCTCACTGAGACTCAGACTCTTTGGGCAAAATTTGTGACCAATAGCGAAGCTGCTCAATCTAACACCTCTCAAGGAAACCAGATGGTACTGGCCCAAGATGGTGGCCTTTTTGCACTGGGCCAGGCAGGCTCAAGCAACAATGGGCAGAGCATCCTTTTTGGAGAAAATCAAGTGGCTACGGG
>CACZNP010000086.1 GCA_902782545.1 uncultured Bacteroidales bacterium | reverse complement strand
CGTGAAAGTGGTGAAATAATCCATCACAAACACAACAAAAACAACGGGCGGTTCCCCCATGCGGGGAGCCGCCTTTGTTTTCACCAATGGTTGTCAAAATTCAAAGACGTTGGAACAAAGTTCCTCCTCTGCCCGAGACCAATGGTGCGAGTCAGTTCCTCCTCTGCCTGAGAGGAGGTGGCCCAACGGGCCGGAGGAGTGGGAGCAAAGGAGGAGTGGGAGCAAAGGAGAAGTGGTCAAGTTGCTCCCCTAAGTTAGGGAATGCTGGCGCGAAGCGACTGAGGAGTGTGTAAAAATAGCCTGGCTGGCAATTGCTTGTTGGTGGCACACAGCCACACAGTGCATCAAAGACGAACTATCACAGAGAATAATTGTGCTTAGTATCTGGTTTTAGTTCCTCTTCGAGGCACCTTGACGGTTCGCCCCTCTGGCACCAAGCCACGAACCACTTCGTGGTTCTTGCATGGTGTTAATCACATTGCTGAATCTTCGATCAGCAAGACCTCTACGAGGTCATTTGCACACCATCGCACCCACAGCCCAGCGTCGAAGACGCCGAATGGGACACCACTGCACAAGGGCACGACACCCGCAAAAATTGCCGAGCAGTGCGCCATCTTGAACGCATGCTCGGCAATGTGATGCTCACCAATAAGTGATGGAGTGGGTCACAGCCCCAACTTGGCCATGACGGCCGCGGTGAGGTCGACCACGCTCGAGCCGGCATAGGCTACCGGGGTGGTGGCGGTGTCGAGCACCAAATCGTACTCACCCTCATCGCCCACGGCCTTGATGGCGGCCTGAATACGCTCGTTGATGGGTTTCATCAAGGCGTCGCGGCGCGACTGAAGGTCGGCAGCCGCGGCTTGCTCAAAGGCTTGCAGTTTCTTGTTGCCTTCTTGCACTTCCTGCATCCGTCGGTCGCGAATGGTGGCGGGGGTCGACGCATCGTTGGCCACAGCCTGATAGTCGGCAAACTTGGTGTCGAAATCGGCGCGCAATTGCGCAAATTCTTTGTTATACGTGTCGCTGAGGGCTTTCAGTGTAGCCTCGGCCGTGGCCTTCTCGGGCATGGCATCAAACACCTGCCGCGAATCGACAATGGCGATGCGAGCCTGGGCAGCGGCCACCAACGGCAGCACAGCCACAGCAATAAGCAGTAATCTCTTTATCATAGTCATCAATCTTTTCTAATCATGAATGAATGTAGCCTCCTCTCATCTGGAAACCACGTTTTTTTAAGCGCTCCTCCTCTGCTCGGGAGGGGATTCTGGCTCGCACCATTGGTCTAATTTAGAGGGAGAACTCACTGGCGCCCAAAAATAAAAAATGAGGCCGAAGCGCGCTCCGGCCTTTGTTTCACAAACTGCTTAGAATCACTTGATGCCCAGTTTGGCTTTCACCTTGGCACTCACATCTTCGGCGCCAGTGCCTGTGTAAACAATGGCGGGAATCGAGAGGTCGTAGATAAAAGTGAATCCACCTTCGGCACCCACTGCCTGAATGGCATTCTGCAACTTCTGGCTGATGGGGGCAAGCAGGGTCTCTTGCTGCTTCTGGATGTCCTGGGAAGCCGTCTGCTGGAAGTTCTGGATCTTGGTATAATCCTCCTGCAGTTCTTGCTGGTGACGCTCCTTGATGGCATCGGGCACGGTGGTGTCTTGTGCCTCGGTCTCATATTTCTTGAGTTTCTCCTGGAAGGCATTCTGCAGGTTCTTGTATTCAGTCTCATACTTGTCGCTCACCGTCTTGAGCGTGTTCTCGGCCGTGGCCTTCTCGGGCATGACGTTGAAAATCTCTTGCGAATTCACATAACCCAGTTTCACTTGTGCGCTCAGGCACAGGGGGGCAGCCACGAGGGCTGCGAGGAAAATTTTCTTCAACATTTCTCGTTTAGTTTTGTTATTGAATGATTAAATTGTTTCGTGATTGATTAATTAGAATAGCCCAACTTGGCGAGCACCTCGTTGCTCACATCAATTCGGGGCGAGGCGAAAATGATGCTTTGCGACGATGCACGGTCAAAAATCACTTGGAAACCGCGCTCCTCGCTCACCTTCTTCACGGCATTGTAGATGTCGTCCTGGATGGGCTTGATGAGCGATTGGCGTTTCTTGAACAATTCGCCCTGGGGACCAAAATACTTGTACTGCAATTGCGTGGCCTCTTTCTCCTTGGCTACAATCTCTTCTTCTTTTTTCTTCTTCTGCTCATCGGTCAGGAACACCATGTCGGCCTGATAGTTCTTGTACATGGTGTCGGCCTCTTTCTTGAGTTCGTCCACCTCGCGCTGCCAGCGCTGCGACACCTGGTTGAGTTGCTCGTTGGCCATTTCGTAGGCAGGTATGTTCTTCAAGACGTATTCCATGTCGACGAGGGCAAACTTTTGCGCATGGGCCGTCATGGCCATGGCCACGGCAGCGATGATAAGCAATGCAAACTTTTTCATATTCTGTTTAGGTTTTTAAAATTTCGTCTTTTTGACTATAGACACCCGATTTGGTTTAACAATGTTAAGTTAAAAATCAAAATTCTTGTCCCAGCACAAAGTGGAAGTTACTGCCACCCTTCTTGCCGAACACGGTGTCGAAACCATAACCCCAGTCGATACCCATCATGCCAATCATGGGCAGGAAGATGCGCACACCGGCACCGGCCGAGCGCTTGATGTCGAACGGGTTGAACTTGCTCACCGAGGTCCATGCGTTACCGCCTTCGATAAACACGAGAGGATAGATGGTGGCGCTGGTTGAGAGCATGAGCGGGAAGTGCAACTCCATCACATAGCGGTTGTAGGCATAGCCATCGTAGCCATAGGGCGTAAAGGCTCCGTTCTCATATCCACGCAGGGCAATGGTCTCGGTGGCATAGGTGTAACTGCCGCTCATGCCGTCGCCACCCACATAGAAGGTCTCAAACGGCGACTTCAAGTGCTTGTTCCAACTGCCCAGCAAGCCGATGTCGGCACGTGTCATCAGCACGAGTGTCCAGCGGCCGTCGGGGTCGGTGAGCGGGGTGTAGGTCTTGGCCT
>CACZNP010000085.1 GCA_902782545.1 uncultured Bacteroidales bacterium | reverse complement strand
TGAGGTGGAACGTGCTTGTGGTGTCGGTGAGCGTGTGGTGCAATGGCACATAGCCTTGGTCCACATCGGGGGCGGCATAGATGTCGTCGATGTGGGTCGTGAGCATCTCGAACAAAGCCGAGTTATAAGGATAGATGCGGGAAAGCATGCGCCACCGCTCACGGGGCGACACATCGGTGAGGATGGAGTCTCGGCAAGCAAGTGATGTCATGCGGCGGATTTTGGTGAGACTGGTGGTGAATTCCCTTCCTGCCTCGGCATCGTAGTCGACTGTGAACTCATAGATGAAGAGCCGCGGGGTGTGGCGCTGCTGCACCTGCCGCATCAAGGCATAGTGAAACACGTTGCTCTCCCCGCCAAAACCGCAGTTGTAACACGTCAAGCCAGTGACCTCGGTCATTACTTGCGGCACATAGTGGTGCAGGGCTCTCGACGAGCCGAAGACCATCACGTCGGCACTCACTTCATGACTGATGCGGTTCAGACGTCCAATCTCGTTGGTGTTGATGTGGTCGTAGGCGCGCTGCAACGCATAGCCCACCACACGGTCGGCTACCACCAGGATGGCCGCTACAGCAAGGAATATGAGCACAAACCGTTTCATCGCGTCAGAATCTCACATAAATAAACTGTCCGGCGTCAAATACGCCCTCCAGCAATATCACCAACACAATCAGCACATAGAACACCAAACTCACCCAGCGTGGGGGAGTTCGCAACAGGTGGAACTCATCGTTGGCATCTTTGGCGAGCACAATCACCGCCATCACGGCCATGGTAGTGAGCACACCTGCCATGTGAACCGGTAAGCGCAAGTGCCATGGTCCCCAACGGGTGAACATGCCCACCAGCAACTGATCCCAAGTGTCCTGGAAAAACACAAACAACAGTCCAAACACCATCACAGAGAGGATGGTCATGGGGATGCGGGTGATTGCATGATTGCGCATCCATTTCATGGGTAGGAATTGCTCGGCCGACACGCACACTCCCTGACAAAAACCCCACAGAAAGAAGGGCAATGTGCCACCGTGCCACATGCCACTCACAAAGAAAGTGACCATCACATTCCTCACTTTGCACCAGCGTGAGCAACGACTGCCGCCCAGCGGGATGTAGACGTAGTCGCGCAACCAGCCCGACAGTGCAATGTGCCATCGGTGCCATATCTCGCCAATGCCCATGGCGAAGAACGGGCGGCGGAAGTTGTCCTTGATGCGGACGCCCAGCAACCGTCCCAGTCCGATGGCAATGCAGGAATACCCCGCAAAGTCACAATAAAGTTCAAAAGTGAAACATATCAGCGCAAAAGCGATGGTCAAGCCGTTGTACATGTCGGGATTGCTGAACACGCTGTTGGTGTAGATGGCAAAGCGGTCGGCAACGGCCACTTTGAGAAACATGCCCCACACCAGCATCCTTGCCCCACTGCCCACCAGCGATGGGTCAAATCCCAGCCGTTGCTCACGCAATTGTGGCATCAAGTCGAAAGAGCGGTTCAAAGGCCCCGACATCACAGTGGGGAAAAAACTCAGATACAGTGCGTGGTTGAGCAGCGAAGGCTCACGCGGCACGCGACGCTTGTACACGTCAACCACATAACTCACCGCTTGCAACGAATAGGTGGACAGGCCTGCGGGTATGGCCCAATTCAAGCCCTTGAAGTCAATGCACCATCCCGTGGCCCGCATGGCAGCCAGCAGTGCTTCGTTGATGCCAGTGAGAAACTTGAAAAACGCCAGCGGCGCTATCATCATCACGATGCTTCCCCACAACCACCGCTTGCGGTGACCGGCTTGGGCATCCACGGCATGGGCCGCCATCCAACTCACCCCAATCATCCACAGCAGGAACACACTGGCCCAGGGCCTCCACATGGTGTAGAATGCCAAACTCACCACCAGCATGAACGCATTGCGCCATCCGCGCGGCAGCAACCAGCAAGTGAGTGCCACAGCGGGGAAAAACAACAGGAACGGCAGTGATTGGAATTCCATTGCTCAAGGGTTAAATGTCAACTCTCAGGCGCCCTTTGAAGTGTAAACCGCGCAAAAAATCTTCGCTGCTCATGCGTTTTTTGCCTGCCACTTGCAGCGACTTGATTTCCAATGCGCCATCGCCGCAATGAACCAGCAGCCGGCCGCCGTCGACCATCACATCGCCGACTTGTCCGGGAATATTGCACGGCTCTCCGGTTTCAAAAATCTTCAGCGACCACTCATTGCCTGCCTCATCGGCCAGTGTGGTCCAGGCGGCAGGGTAGGGCGAGAGGCCGCGGATGTGGTTATAGACCTGCTCGGCTGGAGTTGACCAAGCAATGCGGCAAGTGTCTTTGAATATTTTGGGCGCAGGTGTGGCCTGTTGTCCGGCAGTGAGCAATTGGTCTTGTGGGATGGGGTGGACCGTGCCTGCCAAGATTGCTTCGACTGTTTCCATCACCATGTCGGCCCCCAGCAACATCAGCCTGTCGTGGACAATGCCCACATTGTCGTGCCGGCCTATCTCGATGTCGCGTTGTTGGATGATGTCGCCGGTGTCAATTTCCTGTTTGAGGAAGAACGTGGTCACACCGGTGCGATCGTCACCGTTCATCACCGCCCAGTTGATGGGCGCCGCACCGCGGTACTTGGGCAGTAGCGATGCATGAAGATTGAAGGTGCCCAGTCGTGGCATGGACCACACCACCTCGGGCAACATGCGGAAAGCGATAATGATTTGCAAGTCGGCACGCAAGGCCCGCAACTCTTCGACAAATGCCTCATCCTTGAGTCTTACGGGTTGCATTAGGTGCAACCCTTGCTCCAGTGCGTATTTCTTGACATCGCTCTGCAACATGTGGTGGCCTCGTCCGGCAGGCTTGTCGGGCATGGTGACCACACCAACAATGTTGTAGCCCCCCTCCACCAAGCGGCGCAGGCTCTCGACGGCAAACTCGGGTGTTCCGAAAAACACGATTCTCAAATCTTTCTTATCCATGAGTGTTAATCATAAGTGTAGTGCTTGAGCACCTGCCGGTAACTGTTGAATATCTTAGACTTGGACACAAACCCCACATAATGGCCTTCGTTGTCGACAACAGGCAGGTTCCAGGCATTGGTGTCGTCAAATGTCTTCATCACTTTCTCCATGGGAGTTCCCAATACAACCCGTGCTGGCGGTGTGGCCATAAAGCGGTTCACATGCATGCGTCGGTACAGGTCGGGGCGGAACATGATGTTTCGGATGTCATCGAGCAGAACCACTCCCAGCAGCATGCCCTGGTTGTCGGTGACAGGAAAGAGGTTGCGGCGGCTGCGCGAAATCACGTCCACCATGTCCTTGAGGCTCATTTCGGGATGGACCTCGGTGAAGTCGGTTTCAATCACACTGTCCATCTTGAGCAAAGTGAGCACGCTCTGATCCTTTTGGTGCGTGAGCAACTCTCCACGTTGTGCCAAGCGGCGGGCATAGATGCCATAGGGGGTGAAGATGCGGCAAGTGCCATAGGACACCGCGCTCACAATGAGCAACGGCAGGAACAGTGCATAGCCGCCGGTCATCTCGGCGGTGAGGAAGATGGCCATGAGAGGAGCATGCATCACTCCAGCCATCACTCCAGCCATGCCCATGAGGGCGAAATTCTTGGTCGACAGCGGGTCAGCACCATTGTATATGCCCAGATAATTGACCAAATAGGCAAAGAAGAACCCAGCCATGCAACCCACATAGAGCGAGGGGGCAAAGGTTCCACCCACACCACCTCCGCCATTGGTGGCACTGGTGGCAAACACTTTCATAGCCCCCAACAACAGCACAAACAGCAGCACCATGGTGGTGTTGCTCTTCAGATTATAAAAGATGCTGTTGTCGAATATCTCGTCGGTGTTGCCTGCCAGCAAGGCGTTGATGGAGTCGTAACCCTCACCGTAGAGCGGGGGCAGCAGGAAGATGAGCAGGCTCAGCATGGCACCACCCAGCAGAAAACGCAACAGGGGGCTGTTGAGCCGGCGAAAATAGCCCTCTACCCAACCTATCATGGTGTTGAAGTAGAACGACACAAGCCCGCAGAACACTCCCAGCATCACCACAAACGGAATGCGCGAGGCAAAAAACGGTTCGCTCTGAGAGAAAAAGAACTCCACATTGTAGCCCGTGAACGCATAGGCCACTGTGGCGCCCGCCACCGAAGAGATAATCAGTGGAATGGCCGAGCCTGCGGTCAGGTCAAGCATGAGCACCTCCACGGTGAACAGCAATCCTGCTATGGGAGCCTTGAAGATGCCCGCAATGCCGGCCGCAGCGCCACAGCCCACAAGCATCATGAGTGTCTGAGGCGATAAGCGGAACGCTTGCCCCAAATTGGAACCGATGGCGGCACCGGTGAACACGATGGGACCCTCGGCTCCCACCGAGCCACCGAATCCAATGGTCACCGATGAGGCAACCAGCGAGGCATACATATTGTGGAATTTGAGCCTGCTTTTTTTCAATGCGATGGCATAGAGCACGCGTGTCACACCATGCGAGATGTTGTCCTTGACGATGTGTCGCACGTACAGGGCCGACAACCCGATGCCAATGATAGGGAATATCAGGTATTCATAGTTACCTTCCCACACATGCACGCGCTGTGTGAGAAAACCTGCTATGGAAGCAATCAGAAACTTGAGAAGCACAGCGGCCAGCCCGGCGGTAATGCCGATGAGCAATGCAAGAATCACCACAAAAGTGCGTTCGGGAATGTGCTGCTCGCGCCAGTGTATCAAGCGCATGAACCAACCGTCGGCGGCTTTTGCCGTCGATAGTTTGCGTGATTCCTGTGATGGGCTGATGTTCATGGACAGATTGATTTTACATTCCTCGGCCGGTGAGCACTGTCTTGATAGTATAAACCATGATTTTCAGGTCGTTGATGAGCGACATATTCTCCAAATAGAGTAAATCGTAACTCAGCCGCTCCACCATCTCATCGACGTTCTTGGCATAGCCATACTTGACCATTCCAAGCGATGTGATGCCCGGGCGCACTTGATAGAGTAGGGCATACGATGGCACGCGCTCCACAATTTGGTCCACAAAAAATTTGCGTTCGGGCCTTGGGCCCACAATCGACATCTCACCCACCAGCACATTCCAAAACTGAGGCAACTCGTCGATGCGGTATTTGCGCATGAATTGTCCCACCCGTGTGATGCGCGGGTCGTTCTCTGAGGTGAGTTGGGGCGTGTTGTCTTGCTCGGCGTTGTCACGCATGGAGCGGAACTTGATGATTCGGAAAGGGTTTTTGTGATAGCCCATACGTTCCTGTGTGTAGAATACGGGCCCTTTTGAATCCAACTTGATGAGCGCGGCGATGATTCCAAAAAATGGCAACAGCACCACCAGAAGAATTGCCGACACCAACATGTCGATGCAGCGTTTCACGTTCTTACCGCTTTCGCTCATGTTGCTGCCCGAGATGTCGACCAGCGGATCGCCGTACATGTCGCTGATGCGCACCTGCGACAACAACACATTGGAGCGGTCGGGGGTCATCTTGATGGGTAAATCAAGAATGAACAGGCGGTTGATGGTTGCCAGCAACTGGCTGTCTTCGTGGCGGGTGGGGACCACGATGAGTTCTTCGATTTGCTCGTTGTGGCACACCTCGGCCACCTCATCCATGGTGTAGCACGGCAAACTCACATCCTTTGCATCGCTCTCGCCGGGGATGCTTACGAAGCCCTTCACGTTGTAGCCCAGCGAATAACGCTGGTTGACGAGTTTGTTGACAAAAGCCACCGCAGTGGTGCCACGCCCAATGATGAGAGTGTTGAAACTCCACTGGCGGCTCTTGATTTTGTGTGATGTGCGGCTGGTGATAATTGCCCTCACGGCATAGATGACAAAGAACAGCAGCGACAACAGCAACAGCAGCATCTCGTAGTCGGTGCCACGTTCCTTGATCACATCGTTGATCAGTGCCACAAAGAAGATGAGAAGCGTATTGATGACCGCGCTCCAGAAGGTGGTGGCCACTTCCTGCAAACGCGACTTGCGGAATACTTTGTTGTAATAGCCCGACAGACAGTACACCGCCATCATCATCAACGGAAACACCAACTGCCCCACCAGCACCATGGGTGCAAGCAAGAACTGCTCCAGCGAGGCATAATGTCCTTCGACGGTGCCCAAGAGGTAACGCACGCAGTTATAGGCAAACCACGCCACATTCGACGACAAATAGTCGCCCGCCACATAGCATAACCGTTGTTTTCGTTCGCTAATCACCGTTCTCTCCAATTATTATCGAATGATTCTGAAAGTGCCGTCCCTGCTCAGCAGGATGATGTTGGATGCTTCGTGTGGGCTGTTGTCGTCGGCGCGGTAACGCACCACATAGTCCACTCCTGCGCGCACGGCATCCACCACATCGGCCAGTCCCTGGTCGGGTGGTTCACCACTCAAGTTGGCACTGGTCGAAACGATGGGCTTGCCAAAACGCTCACACAGCAGGTGGGTGAATTCTTCGTGGGTGACACGTATTGCCAAACTCTCGTTTTCGCCCAGCAGGTTATGGGCCACATTGTAGGCCCCTTCGTAGATGATGGTGAGTGGTTTCACGGCCACATCAATCAGTTCCCGCGCGATGGGAGGAACATCCACCACATAGTGGTCCAAATGGTCAGCACTGTCAATCAGCACAATCAATGCCTTGTTGTCGGCGCGGTGTTTCAGTTCGTAGACACGTCGCACGGCATCGGCATTGGTGGCATCGCAACCGATGCCCCAGATGGTGTCGGTGGGATATAATATCAGTCCTCCCCGGTTCAGCACCTCCAGGCACTGCTTCAGGTCGTGTTCAAACGTTCGGGTTGACTGATTGATATCTTTCTTCACTTTGTTCGTTGCTTTTACTAAGGTCGGTCCAATGGCCGATTCGGGTTTAGGCAAAGGTAAGAATAATTCTTGATTTTAGGGATATTTAGGTGTAAAAAAGTTAAAGACGGGCAAGTAAGATAAACAATGGGTGCTTTTTCCGGTCTAAAAACTGTAATTTTGCAGTGTAATTCAAGCGAAACAACAGCAACATGAAAAAGATTATCATCATCTTCTCAATGGCCCTGATGCTGGCAGCGGGATTGACAACCGCCCAGGCCAAGGGTAAGGCCACAAAGAATGCCAGTAAGACAACCGCGCCACAAGTGATCTACACAGGTGAGATTGCCAAGACGGTAATTGGTTACAATGGCACGACACCTCTCAATATCTATGTCATAGAGGGAAAAATCGTGAAAATCGAAGCCCTGCAAAACCGTGAGGATCCGCAGTACTTCAAGCGTGCGGCTGCCAAAGTGTTTGCGCAGTACGAAGGCAAGACCATCGCCGAGGCCAAAGCCCTCAAGCCCGATGTGGCAACGGGTGCCACCTATTCCAGCGAAGCACTGATTAAAAACATCCAGATGGGTCTCAATCAGGTGAAAGAACCCAGGAAAACCGCTCCCAAGAAGAAAATGCCCAGGAAACGGTGAGCGGCGGGGTTCAGTAAACCCTTGACCAATAAACGACGGCGCGGAAGAGAATTGGCATAGCCACTGTCTTCCGCGCTGTCGTTGCAAGTGGGGCAACCCAGTTCGTCACAGTTTCATGACACGCTTCAGCGCAAGATTCTCGTAACCCTCGGGACAATGTGTGGAAAGATACACCGTGGGGTGGTGGGCCACAAACTCACGCACGAGATCCAGAGTGTTGCGGGCTGCTTCTTTGTTCTCAAAGACGATACTCAGTTTGTTGGCCTTGAGTGCTGCGTCGCAATAGGTCACATCGCCGTGCATCATGTAGTACAATCCGTCGCACTCGGCCACCACGATACTGTTGCCGTTGGTGTGTCCCTTTGCCTCGATCAGCCATATACCCTCGGCTGTGTCGAAGAGTGGAGCCTCAACTCCATTGCTCCCTTCTTCTACAAAGATAAGACATTTAACGCACATAAGCGCAAAATATCAGTTGTTTCTTAACTTCTAAACAGAAAGAAAAGGCCTCAAAAACAAGAAACAAGTTTCTCTTTTTGAGGCCGCCATCGTGATTCCGTTGGGATTCGAACCCAAGACCCACAGCTTAGAAGGCTGTTGCTCT
>CACZNP010000084.1 GCA_902782545.1 uncultured Bacteroidales bacterium | reverse complement strand
TGTGGCATGTTCAGGAAGTCCTTCCAACTTATTCTGGGTGATGTCGCCAATTCGCAGATTGATGTGCGAGATGTCGCCCTCGCTGGCCAGTGCCACCACCTCGTCGATGCTGGTAGTGCCCAGCAGCAATCGCGACAATCCCTGCAGGGTGCCTCCACCCATTCCGATGCCTCCCACATGGCTGATGTCTTTGCCGTCGACCTTGACCAATGTGGTACCTGTGCCCATCGACACCACCACCAGTTGGTCCAAGCCCGATTCGTGCTGGGCCCCCAAGCCATCGGCCCGGAATTCGTCGACCTTGGTGGTGGGGAGTCCATAGATGGGTGTTGCCACGCTGCCACTGCCCACACCTGTGAGCATTACCTGCTTGACGTCGTCCAAGGCAATGCCGTTGTCGTAGATATACTTGCCGAATGCCCCAAACAGCGACGTGATGGGGTCGGCAGCGGTGATGAACAATGGCGAGTGGATGGTGGAGCCTTGCAAGCCCACAATCTTTGTGGTGCTGCCACCCACATCAATTCCAATTACAAGAGGCATATCCATTATTGTCGTTGATGATTATTCTTGGTGAAAAGTGTCGCTGAACAAGGTGCGGTTCACAATGGACCGTCCCAGGGTCAACTCGTCGGTATACTCTATCTCGTTTCCCACGCTCACGCCCCGTGCCAGAATGGTGATGCGCACGTCGGGAAAGGGAGCCAGTCGCCTGAAGATGTAGAAATTGGTGGTGTCGCCCTCCATGGTGGTGCTCAAGGCCAGAATCACCTCCTTGATGCCACCCGCGGCAACCCGTTCCACCAGCGAGTCGATTTCGATGTCGTTGGGTCCCACTCCGTCCATGGGAGAGATGAGTCCACCCAACACATGATAGAGCCCGTGATGCTGATGTGTGTTCTCAATGCTCATCACGTCCTTCACGTTCTCCACCACGCAGACGGTGGACGAATCGCGCATGGGATTGGAGCAAATGGGGCACACCTCGGTCTCGCTGATGTTGTGGCACACATGGCAGTAGCCAATCTCTCGTCGCAACCGCATGATGGCCTCGCCAAAAGCCACTGCCTCCTGCTCGTCTTGCTTGAGCAGGTGCAAGACCAGGCGCAAAGCGGTTTTGCGCCCGATTCCCGGCAGTTTGGCAAACTCACTGACGGCATTTTCCAGCAACGATGATGCGAACTCCTGTTCCATGTGTTATAGGCAAATCAAAAACTGTAACTTCAGAAAAACTCCATGATGTTGTTTAACCCATCAACGGAAACCGCTGCCACCGCCGCCGCTGTGGCCACCACCGCCGCCATAGGACGATGAGCCACCGCCGCCACGGCTTCGTTCACGTCGGGCTTCGGCCTCACGCTCGAGACGTGCGGCCCGCTCTTGTGGAGTTTCGTAGGATCTCACATAGGCCATACCCGCCAGCGTGTTGTTGGCCAGGGTGCGGTAGAGGGGGGCGCTTTCCATCATCAATTGGTCTATTGCGGCAAGTTGCTTGAAATCGGGCCAAATCTTGCGCATGTCGGCATACACCTGTTTGGCGATGCCATAAAGCGAAGCAAACACCAAATACTCTTTCCACAAGCCCACTTCCATGACTTGTCGCTCTCCGCTCAAGGTGAACTCTTGCAGGAACTTTTTCAAGCCATAGACTTGTTTTGTTTGTTTCTCGTCCAATTTCGATAACGAAGTGGCTGTGGGCAGATTGTATGAGATTTTTGACACCACAGTCCGGTGCTCGACGGGCTTCGCTTTCATGTATTCCTGCAATTCGTTGGGTTGCAAACGGTGGTCGGGTCCGGCAGCGTTCCACATCACATGGTGCAGCCAGTGTTGCAGGTTGGCGTCGGGCTCGGTGTTGAGTGGTGGCGGGGTAGGGGTTTTTACCTCTATCTCCGCGGTGCGATTGCCATTTTGGTCTACGAGCGGTATCAACCCGAGTTTTCCTTGATAGACCATGCGCATGATGGTGGCCGTGATGAGGTTGGCGCGGTCGTAGTCGCCCGGTCGGACCGTCAGCAACACTTTCCCGCTTTGGTACAGGCTGCCGTCGCAGGGCACCTCACGGCTCCACATCTCCACCTTTCCTTCTTTGTTGCCGAACAAGCGGTTGAGTTGCCGTGCTTTTTTTACCTCTCCTCCCAAACTGATAAATTGTGAGATGGAAATGAAGGGCAGGATAAATCCCAAGATGATAGCAGCAATGTAGCACAAACCGTCCCAAGCACCTTTCCAATCGCTCTCTTCTTTTTCCCTTCCGTTGCCAAAGGCCGACGAAATGGTTGTCTGCTCCTCTTCAAGCAGTTCGTAGTCACTGCCCTTGAAAGCGGGTTTCTTGAGTTTCTCCAGGAAAGTTCCTTTGCGGGTGGTTACCGGATGAATGACCCCCTTGTTGAGTTGCAGCATGATTACAATCCCTTCTTCTTGGCTCTGGAAAGCCTGGTTGGTCTCGGCTACAATTTTCCCGTTCTCAAAGAGCACAGTGCCATAGTACCGGAACGCCCACACACGCGCGTTCTCTTTTGTCAGTTCTCCGTTCTCCAGTTCAATGACCAATCGGGCGTGGGGAGCGTAGGCTCCCGAGGCGGGTTCGTAGAACTTGAAAATGAATCCATCGTAGTCATCGAGGCTGTTCACCAACCCCATGAGTGTGTAGTGAATGTTGTAGATGCGCTCACCTGAAAGTCCCAACCCCCAGCACAGTTCGGGCCCATCTTCGCCTTTTGCAATGCCGCAACAATTGGTTTTCTCGCTTCTCGACCGGTTCACGTCCCAGGGAGTTTGGTTGGTGTATTCGGTTCCTGTCTCGTCGCTCACCGAGAGTTCGCCCACCGTCATGCCGTGCAGGTTGTATTGCTTGATGTAGCCTTCGGTGCCATCGCTGCTGATTTCACAATCGCGCACTTCCACGACGCGTGCATGTCCCAGGTCGTTGATGACCACATGCATGTCCAGGTCGTTCAGGCGGTGTGCTCCTGCCGGGATGCTCATTGCGGTGAGCAAGGCCAGGCATACCGCCAAATTGCGAAACGTTGATGATGTAGTCGTTTTCATATCAGCCTGATCAGTGTTTTCTTCAAAATGTAGTAAATGAGCGTGAGCACCACATAGGCGATAATGACGCACAGCAGGGCATGCTCGGCAAAGAAGTCACAGAATTTGTCCCACCAAGAGTCTTGATACTTTCTGGGCTTAGTATCTTTCATCATGGGGCTGTTCATCTCCTCGGGAGTGACATTGACGCTCATGTTGAGGTTGTAGTCGGACAAATCGAAGGTTCCTTTCGCAAAAACGATTTGAGGGTGCAATGCCTGACGGCTGGCCATGGCGTGCAGGGTCTCGTAGGTGATCACTCCATTGTCGAAACTCACGTTGCAGTTGCCGTCGTTTCCATTCATTTGCAAGATGTCGTCTTGGGTAAACGGGTCGGGCGTTTTTTTGATTCTCAGGCGTGCGTGCTGTGCCAGCGGATTGCCGGCTATGTAAAACGAGTAGTTGAGTCGCTCCAACCCATCGGAACGCATCTTGACCAGTGGCACCAAGTCATAGGAAACCGTATACTCATGCCGTCCAGGCTTGCCAAGTCCCCAAACCAGTGCGATATTCCCATTTTCATAATTGATGAGAGCGCATTGGTTCTCCCGGTCCTCAAGTTGTGACCAGTCTTCGGAATCGTTCTCTGTGAATTTGCGACCCGTCTTTTCGCTTACGCCAAAACGGACCAGCCGCATGATGGTTGAGTGGGGCTTGATGGTGCAATAGTACGTGCTCGATTCTTCGTCGTGCGTATAGTCGTACACTTCCGATATCGCGGCGTGCCCGTCGGAGTAGAGGGTGACCGTGATGTCCAGGTCGTGAAGTTCGTCGGCTGACCATGCTGTGAAATGTTGCACAAACAGCAAAGCCAGCACGACCCAAAGATGCTTGCGGTGCATAGGTGTGGAATTGTCGGCTTGATTAAAACAAATCGGGCATGCTCTTCTTTTGTTGCTCATCGACGGTGAAGTAGTCGCGTTGCGCAAAGTTGAGCATGCTGGCTACAAACGACGAAGGCCATTGCCGCACGGTGCGGTTGTAGATGGTGGCGCTGTCGTTGTACACCATACGGCTCAGTCGTACATTTTCCTCAAATCCCTTGACGCTGTCCATGGTGCGGATGAACAGGTCGTTGGCTTTCAGTTCGGGATAAGCCTCGCTGATGGCCATCAGGCGTCCCATCACTTGTCCGATGGCGCTTTCCTGCATCATGGCTTCCTGTGCCGAGGTCACGGGAGCCTGTCGGCGGGCGGTGATGGTTTGTATGAGGGTCTCACTCTCGTGCTTGGCATAGGCAGCAGCACTCTTGGCAATGGCCAGCAAGGCATCCCAACGCGAATTGAGTTGCACCTCGATTTGTCCTAATGCGTTTTTGCAATTCTCGTCTTGCTTGACCAACGTGCGTTGTGTGGATACAAAGTAAAAGAACACCACCACTGCCAGCAGCAGCACAATTCCGAGCAATAAAACTAGTACGGTAATCATAAGATTGGTTATTTTAGATGAATATTCTATTTTTATCACAAAAATAGTCATTATTTTGGAAAACTCACCAATCTGCTGCGTGAAAACGGCGTTTTAATGATATTTAAACATCATCGGACGGTTTTTTGTTGCCGCTATGGGGAGAAATGTGTAACTTTGTGGTGCGTAAGAGCGCGCAATGAGAATATCCAATTTTTTGATATAACCTTTAAAACAAAAGATTTAACATGGCTTTTTTAACAAACGACAAATTGGTCATCGTCGGTGCTGCCGGCATGATTGGTTCTAACATGGTGCAAACTGCCCTGATGATGGGCCTTACTAACGACATTTGCCTCTACGACGTGTTCTCGCCCGAAGGTGTGGCCGAAGAGATGCGTCAAAGTGGATTTGGCAACGTCAAAATCACTGCCACCACCGATGTGGCCGAGGCTTTTGCCAACGCCAAGTACATCATCTCCAGTGGCGGCGCACCCCGC
>CACZNP010000083.1 GCA_902782545.1 uncultured Bacteroidales bacterium | reverse complement strand
GGGCTTCCGCCGCGGTCTGGGCTCGACCTTGAAGAAATATGCCGAGGACAACAAGATGCTCGAGAAGGCCAAGGTCGAAATCAAGCCCGAGGACTTCCGCGAGGGCCTCACCGCCATCATCTCGGTCAAGGTGCTGGAGCCTCAGTTCGAGGGACAAACCAAGACCAAACTGGGTAACACCGAGGTCATTGGAGCGGTCGACACCAGCGTGCGAGAGGCACTCACCAACTATCTCGAGGAGCATCCGGCACAGGCCAAGGCCATAGTGGAAAAGGTGATTCTCGCCGCTACCGCACGTCATGCAGCCCAAAGCGCACGCATGAAGGTGCAGCGCAAGTCGCCGTTGGCTGGGGGCGGACTGCCTGGCAAACTTGCCGACTGTTCATCGAAAGACCCCGCAGTGAGCGAATTGTTCCTCGTCGAGGGTGACTCGGCAGGTGGATCGGCCAAACAGGGTCGCGACCGCCAGTTCCAGGCCATCTTGCCACTGAGGGGCAAGATTCTCAACGTGGAGAAAGCCATGGACCACAAAGTGTTTGAGAGCGACTCGGTAGTCACCATTTTCCGGGCATTGGGAGTTACCATCGGCACCGAAGAAGACCCCAAAGAGGCCAACCTGAGCCGTCTGCGCTACCACCGCATCATCATCATGACTGATGCCGATGTGGACGGTGCCCACATTGCCACTTTGCTCATGACGTTCTTCTTCCGCCGCATGCGCCCCATCATCGAGAATGGATATCTCTACATCGCCACACCGCCTCTGTACCGCGCCACCAAGGGTAGCAACTCGGAGTACTGCTGGAACGATGTTCAGTTGCGGCAATTCGTTGAGCGTTATGCCGATGGCAACGAGGACCAAGTGAAAGTTCAGCGCTACAAAGGTCTCGGTGAGATGAATGCCGAGCAACTGTGGGAAACCACCATGGATCCCGAGAACCGAATGCTCAAACGGGTCAACATCAAGGATGCCGCCGAGGCAGATCGCATCTTCTCCATGCTCATGGGCGAGGACGTGGAACCGCGCCGACGCTTCATCGAGGAGAATGCCACTTATGCCAACATCGCCTCCTAATCGCGGATAGCGACCTCACATCAACACACGCCCGCTGCCTGATGTCAGACAGCGGGCGTGGTTTTTCCAGAACTCTCTGTGTGTTGGGAGTATACTACTTATTATTGAAGTAGGTACGCATGGCGGCCTTGACTTGTGGACTCAGGCGCAAGATGGTGTACATCGTGCAGCAAGCCATCAAGGCAAACACAATATCCATGATACCCACCAGCGTATCGAGAGGAATCACGGCTCCCACCACAAGCATGATGATGTAATAATAACTGTAGTAGCGTTCCTTGCCGGCACCAAACAGGAAGTTGGTGCACTTTTGCCCATAATAACTGTAGGAAAACATGGTGGAGAAGGCAAAGAAGAACACAATCACCAGCAACAGGTATTGTCCTATGCCCGGCAACAGGTCGCCATAGGCTCCCAATGCCACATACAGGCCTTTCACATCGGTCAGCCCGGCATAGTTACCGGCCATGATGATGGGGATGGATGTGAGCGTGCAGATGAAACCCGAATCAATGGCCGGAGCAATCATGGCAATGAGGCCTTCGCGGATGGGGTCGGTGTTCTTCGATGCACCATGCATCATCGAGGCCGTACCGATACCTGCCTCATTGACAAACGCCGCACGACGGGCACCCGTCAGTGCCACATAGGCAAATGCCCCGAATCCAGCCTCCATCGTGAAAGCACCATGAAAGATGGCCGCAAACACTCCTGGCAGGCGGTCATAATAAAGCACCATAACCACCAACACCAGCACAAAGTAAATCACCACCATCAGTGGCACGATGCGCGAAGCCCACTTGGCAATGCGGGTGATGCCTCCCAGCACCACTATGCCCACCATTGCGGCAATGATGAGGCCCAACACTGTGCGCAGGCCCACGGTGTTGGCAAAACCCATGGGGGTGGTGAGCACTGTGATGAACGACTCCACCAATTGGTTGGCTTGCATAAAGCACAATGTCCCAATCAGTCCGAACACCGAGAAGGCAACTGCCAACGGACGCCAGCGCTTGCCCAGTCCTTCGGTGATCATGTACATGGGGCCACCTTGCAGTTCGCCTTTGCTGTCACGACCCTTGTACATGATGGACAATGTGCCCTCAAAAAACTTGGTGGACATTCCCACAATCGCGCTTACCCACATCCAGAAAATCACGCCTGGGCCTCCAACGGTCAGGGCAATCGCCACACCGGCTATGTTACCCATGCCCACTGTCGATGCAATGGCACTGAGCAAGGCTTGCACCGAACTGATCTGCCCCGACTGCTTGCCGCTCTCGGTTGCCTGTTTGTGACGCAGGGCACGAATGGACCAGGGCAATCGCCGAATGGAAACCGCACCAGAATAAATAAACAAAAACAGTCCTCCACCCACAAGCAGCAGGAACTCAGGATAACCGCAAACCACATCGGCTGCAGCAATAATCCATTGGCTGATAGCATCTAACATTTCTTGCATCTTAACATCTTCTTTTGTGTGTCAACGCCTTGCGCGGCGCTTATTTTGGTAATCTTGATATTTGTTGCCACTGTAGGCATTTGTTCCAAAACCTTTACTGTTAAACTCATCTTCTTCCTCTTCTTCGCCGTTGTTGTCACGTGTGTCACGCTTCTGCAACTTGTTGCGGCTACCCGTAGGACGATTCTTCTTGATGGCTTCAGGTTTTTGCAGGTCTACAGGTGTTTCATAGATATTCCAGGTCTCATCCACATCCCAGTTCTTGCGCAGATTGAGCCGCTTGGGATAGTAATACACTTCCTCGGGCTGCTCATGACGGCTGTAATTGCCGGTGTCCCACACCCCGTTGGCATTGCGGTCAATCGTCAGGCGCACATAGTAGTTTCCTGGGAGTATATTCAGTATTTCAAAGGCTCCGTTTTTCACAGGGACTTTGTGTGTCACTCGCTCGGTGCCATCGAGCAATTCGGCAAAGGCACTGTCGCGCACGTTGACCGTGAAATATAGGTTGGCATACTCCTCCAGCCCACGAACCTTGAATTCCTTCACCAGCGGATCGCTGGTGATACCGTAGACCGAAGTAACCGCCAGCGTGTCCACGGTGAGGCGGTAAGTGCTGTCGGGCATGAGCGTCAACGGCAGGTTGTAGCGAAGTGGCGACAACTCACTGGCCAGTTCCATGGGAGGCACATTAGGCATTGGCACCCACAACGAGTCCCTCTTCAACTCCAAATGCACACCGGCAGGGTCGATGTGGGCAATGGGCACCTCAAACTTCAACCCTATCGAATCGCCCACATCCAGGTCGCCCGACTTGGCAACCTCCATCTTCAGGCGAGGCTCTTGAGGCTTGCTGCCTTCACGCAACTCTTCGAGTTCTCCCTCATCCAAGTCTTTGCCCTTGGCAAGAGCCTTCTCGCGCTTCTCTTGAAGTTGTTTCATGCGCTTGGCAAGTTGTTCCCGTTCCTTGCGCTCCTGGTTCTCCTGCTTGAGTTGGGCACCCGTCTTGCGCTGGGCGAAGATCACCGTATCGGTCTTGGCCGTCAGATGATCGGTGCTGTCGGTGCGCAAATAGGTCAACTCCACCACAATGCTGTCACTCTTGATGAGCGCCGAATCGGTAATCCAATAGACCAATGAGTCGTTTTGTTCCCTGCGTTCCAGTCGGTACCAGTCGGGCTGGTGCTGCAACGGAGCGAGGATTCGCAATGTGGGAAGGGTGTCGGCAGGCGCACCCATCAAGACATGTAACTTGTTGTTGGCAAGCCGATTTGTGGTTTTCAAATACTGAGGCTTGTAGTTCTCATTGAACATATTCAACAACAAGTTGTTGGGCAAAAAATCGGTGTGTGTGGCTGTGTACACCGAGTCCACCTTGCGGTCGAAGGAGAAAATGGTGTCAACCGATGTGTACTGACTGACCGAAGGCACTATCACCTCGTCCAAAAAAGCCATATCCTCGGTGCGAGCCATGCGATAATCGCCATCCACGTCACTCAAAGCAAATATGTGATAACGCCCAGGACGGAGATTGCGGATGGTGAACTGGCCGCGGTCATTGGTACGGCCAATGCGCTCCAAGGGCAGCCGGGTGAGCGCGCTGTCGTCAAGATTGCTGTGAAGACCCACCACCACGCTTTGCATGGGCTCCAAATCACGGGCCCGGAGCACAATGCCGCTCACGGCAAGTGAGTCGATACTGTCGCCCGTCGAGAAGGCAAACGAATATCCCTCAAGGGGGTTTCCCTCATTAAAATCCTCGATTGCATCCGAGAAGTCGATGCAATAGGTGGTATTGGGCAACAGCGTGTCGCGGAACTCCACGGTCACTTTCTTGCCTTGTGACCGCACCACGGGCATTTCGCGTTGAACGGGGGAAATGACCACCTTCTTTTGCTGGTCCTTGAGGGCAATGAATTCATCAAAAGTGATTTCCACCTTGTTTTTGTTCACACGAAGCGCACCCTGCTCGGGCGACGTTTTTACCACTCGGGGAGGGGTATAATCAATAGGGCCGCCCTCGGGCGAACCAATCGAGGCACACGACCACAGGACAAGTCCCATGATTGCAGCCAGCACAAGGTATCGGGTTTTAGCCAATTCCATTTGCAGTGCAAAGTTAGTGATAGCACGGCCAATTGCAAAATTTAACCACAAGTTTTTCTTCGCACCCACGCAAAAACAGCACTAAAAAGAAAGTCCCACCAAGCACCGCAGGAGGCCTTGGCGGGACCATACTTCAGGGTTTCATCCTCATTTTGTGCCCATGACGATGG
>CACZNP010000082.1 GCA_902782545.1 uncultured Bacteroidales bacterium | reverse complement strand
CCACGCAGGCGACGATGAATGGAGCGGTTGAAGTAGGCCCGTCCATAGTCCTTCAGACGGTCTTTGAAGTGCCGGCGCTTGCTTGTGAGCAGTGCTTTCACGAACAGTTCGTGCTGTCGCAAAGCCTCCTCGCTTTCAATCTGGTTGTCGAGTTTGTGGAAATACCATGAATTGTGGACTGCCGAATTGCCGAGTTCCACATCCAGGGCCACGCACAGTTCGTAGAGCGACACCAGGTCTTTGTAATTGTCGGGAGAAATAACCACTGAGAACCCAATGTTTTTGCACTTGGTCTTCTTCAGTTCAAGCATCGTGCGCAGGGCATGGTCAAAGCCGTTTGGCAACCCGCGTTTCGTGTCGTTGATTTGTGGCAGTCCCTCCACGCTCACTCGGATGAGGATGTTGGGATATTTGTTGGCCAATTCCACGATTTTCTCGGTGTGGTAGCCATTCGTGCTTAGTTCAAGCAGGGCCGACTTGGGGTAAAGAATCTCGAAAATGCGGTCAATGTCCTTGCGTATGGTTGCCTCGCCGCCTGTGATGTTGATGCGCAAGCCAGCGGGCAACTTCTCATAGTAAGAAGCGTCAATCTCCTCATTGGGGTGTGTTTGATGCTTCCAGATGTTGCACATGTTGCATTTTGCATTACATCTGAAAGTCGTTATCAAACTTCCCTGAATTACATTCTTCATAGTCTTCTCTGCCGAACGTGACCGCAATGCAGCAAGAATCACGGTCCTTAACAATCGGCAAAGATAAGGATTTTATTTGAGAAAAATGGTGTGTTGGTTCACTTTTGTTAATCCCTATTTTGATAAATGCTTATAAGTTGTTGGTAATGAGAATCTTGTGAAAAACGAAGTTGAGCATTTTGGGCGATTGTGGGGTTGTCCCAGCGGTGGAGCATGGCCATGGAGATGGCATCCATCAAGGCATCGACATTGCCACTCTCGTAGATGATGCCCGAGTTCTCATCGATCAGTTCAGGGATACCGCCCATTTGCGCTCCCACGACAGGAGTGCCGGCGCACAACGACTCAATCACCCCCATGGGATTGTTCTCGTACCACTCGCTGGAAATAACCGAGAAACGTGCTTTTCCAAGCAATGTTTGCACTTGTTCGGGACTGATTCGGCCGCAGAACTCAATGTTGTTGCATGCGGCATATTTGTCGCGCAGTTCCTGTTCAAGCGGCCCTGTTCCGGCAACAATCAGTCGATGGGGCAGACACGAGGCGGCTTTGAGCAGGGTGGCCAATCCTTTCTCGGGTGACAATCTTCCCACGTAGCAATAATAGTCGTCGCGCTCGGAAGTGGGTATCGGTTTATCGGGCATTTGGGGCGCGAAGTTGTTGAGCACCTGAAGTTTGGAACGATCAAATCCTCCTTGCTCCATCTTGGAGGCCATGAACTGGCTGGGACAAATGAATGTGTCGACATAGCGTTCCAGCCGTTTTTTGTTCCACTTGATGGCTTCGGCCCATGATGTTGCACTGGCTGCCAGCGAATTCTTCATGCAACGCTGTGTCAGCACATGCCACTTGTGGTTGAAGCAAAGTTCGCAGGGCTTGCCGGCATGCAGACAGGTATAGGCTGGACAAAGCAGTTTGTAATCATGCAGCGTCCACACCACACGGCAACCTCGCTCATGTGCATACTGGGCGATGAGTGGCGACAGGTATGAATGGATGTTGTGCAAATGCACTACATTGGGGCTGAAATCATAAAGAATGCGTGCCACCGCCGCTTTGATGTCGCCCTTGCCCATCACACGGGCAAAAGCCGCCATCTTGTTGCCCATGCCACCTGCAAAATCTACTTGTGATGCGAAACAGTGCTCCCACTTGTTGGAAAAGTTCTCTGGATAGCGCATCGCAAACACAGCCACCTCATGCCCATGCTGCTGCAAGAGACGCTCGGTATTAAGTGTGACCACACAGTCGCCCCCACGGTTATAATAGAATTTGTTGACAAGCAGTATTTTCATGACATCACATTTTATATAATAAATTGCCAATTCGTCTTATCCCAAATAACACTTAAGTTCTTCTATAATCCGACAAATGTATTTCTCTTT
>CACZNP010000081.1 GCA_902782545.1 uncultured Bacteroidales bacterium | reverse complement strand
TGGGCTACTACTTGCTCAACGACGAGACCCTGGGCTTCCCCACCGAACTGGTCGACGGCTCGAACTTCCGTGTTGAGAAGGGTGGCAACTACACACTGCTGCTCCGCAAGATGGTTCCCAACGGCGCTGCCGGCATTGCACTTGCCGATGGCGAGGTGTTGACGCTGACCGTTGTCCAAAACTCGATTACCGCTGTTGAGGACATCAACGTGAACAACATTGCCAGTGTGAAGTATGTGAACCTGGCTGGCCAAGTGAGCGCCACTCCGTTCGATGGTGTGAACATCCAAGTGACCACCATGAAGGATGGCAGCAAGAAGGCTTTGAAGGTGGTGAAATAATCCATCATTCCCCTGAAGAACAAGACGGCTCCCCAATCGGGGGGCCGCCTTTTTTTGGGGTAGCAGTGCACCTGTGCAATCGCGCACCTTCCTGTCTTGCTGGACTCACTCTCTCTCCGAGAGTTCAAGCCATCGCATCTCAGCAATGTCGAGTTCGTCTTTCACTTGCTGGTAGCGTGCCGCGTGAGTTGCCACGTTGTCAATGGTTTGTCCGCTGGCGAAGAGTTCGTCAAGTTTGTTGCGTTCGGCTGTGAGTTGTTCAATGGTGGCGGTGAGCGCCTCGAGTTCACGCCGCTCCTTGTAGGTGAGCCGGTCGGGACGTGGCTCACGCGTCTTGACCCGTGGCTCCTCTTTTTGGGGTTTGGGGCTTTGTTTGTCGGCGTGGGCAGTGAGCCAAGCACGGTATTCGCTGTAATTGCCCGGAAAATCCTTGATGTGTCCGTTGCCAGTCATCACAAAGGTGTGGTCCACCGTGCGGTCCATAAAAAAGCGGTCGTGGCTCACGACGATCATGCAACCCTTGAACTGCGACAGATAGTCTTCGAGGATGCCCAGAGTGGTAATGTCCAGGTCGTTGGTGGGCTCGTCGAGGATGAGGAAATTGGGCTTGCGCATGAGCACTGTGGCCAAATACAACCGCCGTCGCTCGCCACCGCTCAGTTTGGCAATGAGCCGTTGCTGGTCGGCTGGCGGGAACAGGAACCGCGTGAGGAATTGCGAGGCGGTGTACTGATGCCGCTCATCGAAGTAGATATACTCGGCCACCTCGCGCACCGCGTCGATGACACGCTGCGATTCATCGAACTCGATGCCTTCCTGGCTGTAATAGCCAAACCGCACTGTTTCGCCCACTTCAAAGTGTCCGCTGTCGGGTGGCACGATGCCCAGCAGCATCTTGATGAGTGTGCTCTTGCCCACACCGTTGTCTCCCACAATGCCCAGTTTTTCATAACGGGCAAAGGTGTAATTGAAATCATCAAGGATCACCTTGTCGCCCCATCGCTTGCTCACATGGTGGGCGGTGAAAATCTTCTTGCCGATGTAGGCTGCCTTCACCGACAGTTCCACCTCGCCATCGTCGTGAATGCGGCGCGCACGTTCCTGCAAGTCGTAGAAAGCGTCGATGCGATACTGCGCCTTGTGTGCGCGAGCCTGTGGCTGGCGCCGCATCCAGTCGAGTTCGGTGCGCAACAGGTTTCGTGCCCGTTCCACCTGCGCATTTTGGGTTTCGACGCGCTCGGCGCGTTTTTCCAGGTAGTAGTTGTAGTTTCCGTTATAGCCGTAGATGGTGCGTTGGTCCATCTCGATGATGCGGTTGCAGATGTTATCCAGGAAATAGCGGTCGTGTGTCACCATGAGCAGGGTGATGTGGCTGCGCCTGAGGTAATTCTCCAGCCACTCAATCATGTCAATGTCCAGATGGTTGGTGGGCTCATCGAGGATGAGCATCTGCGGTTCGTTGATGAGCAACCGCGCCAGAGCCACGCGTTTTGCCTGTCCGCCGCTCAGCGAGGCGATAGGCTGGCCAAAGTCGGTGATTTTGAGCATGGTGAGGATTTGCTTGAAGCGGTCTTCGTAGTCCCATGCGTGCACGTTGTCCATCATTTGGATGGCATGGGTCATGGCCTCACCGTCACCGCTGAGCAAGGCGGCCTCGTAGTGCCGCACTGCCAGCGCTTGAGGGTCGTCGCCACGCAGACAGGTGTCGATGACACTGCTCGATTCCTCGAAAGTGGGGGTTTGCGGCAAGTACCCCACGCGCAAGTTGTTGCGGTAGACGATGCTACCGGAGTCGGCCGTGTCGTTCCCGGCCAGGATGCCTAGCAAGGTGCTTTTACCCGTGCCGTTTTTGGCGATAAGGCCCACCTTGTCCCCTTCGTTGATGACAAAGGAGATGTCGGTGAACAGCACGTGAGCCCCGAAAGACTTGCTCAAATTCTCAACTTGCAAATAACTCATATGGTGAAAGTTGTGGTTTCTTTGGATGTGTGAATGTTCTTGGGAGTAAAGGAAAACCATCCTCGTTTGCCGTGGCGCTCGCCCAGGGCCACAGCCACCATGCCCATGGTGTGGCGCACGTTCACTTCCACACATGGGTTGATGCCCGTGGTGCCATCGCCACGCAGGTAGAGCAGCATGTCAATGCCCAGTGGCCCCCTGTAGTGGGGCGCGATGAGTTGTGTGACGGCTTGTGTCACAGCCTGCTCCATGCGGCCAAAGTCAGGGAATTGCTGCCTGATGTGTGCTCGCAAATGCAGGTTGCTGTCGACCAGGCAGCGGGCATACTGATTGTGGGCATCGTTCTCAAACACCGAGTAACCCATGACAGTTACCCCGTCATTGCCACACTCAAACTCCATAGCCATGTCCATGGTGCGATGCAACCCCACTTCGGCCAGGAGCGATCCTTGTCGCCGCAGTGCCCCCTCGGCCCAGGGCCACAGATAAGGGTCGTCTTCGGCACCGTTGAGCACACGATACACGCCTCTCCCGCTTCCCGACAAGGGTATCTTCAGGTAGCAACCGGGATGCCGGGCGACAAACTCTCGCACGCCGTCCATCGAATCCAGTTCCACCGGGACAGGGCAGGGAGCGACACCCAGTTGGCTGGCGATGGCATGGTGCATGGCGATGGTGGTGCGGCGATGCGACAGGCATCTGACGGCTTCGAGTTGGCTGTCGGTGGGCAAATCTTCTTTGCGCGCCCCCCATTTCTCCAGCGTGCGCCGCATGGCGCGGCTCCACCCCCAGGGGTGATAGTGGCAGGGCCCCAGTGCGGCGATATCGTCCACGCCGATGGCTTTCACCCCCAGGCCATGACCGGTGAGCCAGCGGTTGGCGGCAGTGAGATTCCCGTCCACCACCACGCGACTGCCTGAAGGGGCCAGCCATGCCGGTAACAACTGCAAGTTGTGCCGTAGCGCACAGGCTTGGGGTGGTGCTGTGTAATTGTCGCCGCCATGGGCCAGTGCCAAGTCGTTTTCGGGATTGAATATGTAAACATCTTGCCGCTCCATGAGCACAAAGTTACGGTAAATGTTGAGAGTATAGAAGTTTTTTCGTAATTTTGTGGCACGAAACAAAAAACAATAGTCATGAAAGCAAACTTATACAAAGAGGAAGAACAACTTGTCGACCCCATCGATGAGGGCCGCCTTTCCATCGCCACCGAGAAACCGTCGCCCGCCGATGTTCCGGAGCAGAAACTATATGTGGTCAATTACAAGGCCCTGATCAAGCCCACTCTGATTGCCCTCGCCATTTTTGTTGTTTGGGCAATCGCAACATGGCTTCTGTAATGGGCTGATAAATAGCGGGATGCAAAGTAGACCAAATTTTTTCAAAAAAATATTTCAAAAAAAGTATTGCCAATTGGGAAAAAAGCGGTATCTTTGCAACCGCAATCGAAAAACGATGGCCCCTTAGCTCAATTGAATAGAGTGTTTGACTACGGATCAAAAGGTTACAGGTTTGAATCCTGTAGGGGTCACAAAGAAAGGATGCCAAACGGCATCCTTTCTTTGTTTCATAGGGGTGTAGTGCGTTGTGGGCTGACAGAACGGTCAAGGGTTGCCCATTCGCTTGCATTCGAGGTACAAAGCCAGCGAAAAACCGGCCTCAATCAGGACCATCGCCAGTGCCAGCACATAGGGTGGGGTGGTGCATCCCAGAACCAGCGCCAAGATGGGGATGGCAATGGACAGAACGAGGTAACTTTTTGATGTATACATCCAACTGAAAGGCATGAGATGCGCCCCGAAAATCATGGCCAGTACCATCAGCATCTTGCTGGGCACGGCCTGGTACACCCACATGGCAATGAGCAGGTACAGCATCTGGTTCACCGAGAACAGAATCCCGGCCTTGGTGAGTGGGTTTTCCTTGTTTTGGAAATCGATTTTCAGCAGTTTGGAGAATAACAAAGCCAGGGGAAACAGCAGCACCGTGGCACAAAAGGTGTAGAGGTTCTTTTGCAAATCGTCCATCGACGTGAGTTGCACCATCAGGATGGCCAGCCAGATGAACACGGAAGCCAGGATGAAGTGCAGACCCTTTTTTTGCTTGATGGCACAGTCCTTGATGAGTTCGTGCAGTGGATAATTCTTCATAATCGACAGGTATTTGTGATAATGATGCAAAGATACTGTATTTTTTTAAAAATTATGGGGCTGTGACCACAAAAACAAAAGCCCTGCCGCTCGAACTGCAGGGCCTATGTTTTGTGCCTTGTGTTGCTACCTAAGCAAGAATGACACGATTCGCATTTGTTTTACTTAGAAAAAGTCAGTTATGGGTATGCGTTTGAAGCAATTCTTGTTGTTTTTCGCTTGTTTGACTATGTCGGTC
>CACZNP010000080.1 GCA_902782545.1 uncultured Bacteroidales bacterium | reverse complement strand
TTCCACCTGCGGTGAAGGTATCGCCCTCGGTGCTTCCCAACGCCTCATCGCACGAGAGGCTGAATCCCTGCACATCGGTATCAACGACCTCGCCGCGCTGGTTGTACCCCCATAACAGCGGTACATGCGAGGAGTAGATGGGCATCCTCAGTTGGTAGTCGGCAAAGGCGATGGATGCCACTTCATGATCTTCCTCACCCACAGCCTCGACCAGCCATCCACTCGCCACAGCGCGTGGTGTCCCCTCGGTGGTGGTGTTGATGATTTTGCCGTGAACCATCATCTCGGCCGACCCGCCGGCATCATAGTTGACGATTTCTGTCACATCGGGGCACAATCCTTTCAAAATTTGGCAAGCCACCGCAGTGGGGCATCCTGCACTGCTGCCGTAAAGCGGACTTGTGGCTTTGTCAATGACCAGCATGTAGAGTTTCTTGCCATCGGCGCTCGACCCGTAACAGGTGCGTGAATAGACCTGTGAGTTATAGGTTTCGTTCTCATTGCGGTTGGTGAGTTCGCCGTTGTGCATGATGTAGGCATTACCCTCGACCATGTTTTCCACATCGATGAACACATTGTCCCGGTCAGGGTCATTGATACGCCATCCCGAGAAGATGGAGATTTCGTCGCCTTCGTCGAGCGCTTCCATAGCAGTCTTGAAAGTTCCGGTTGCGGTGAGGCAAGCGTCATAGTCGCCCAGTGTCTGCCGGTCGGCACCTTTCACCACCTTGGCGATGACAAAACGCATGTCCCTGCTCACAGCCCAATCCTCCCCCTCGGCAAATGTCAGGTAGTAGTTATCGGAAAGATTCTCGCCTCTTTCGTTGTACCCAATCCAGTTGTCCTCAAATTCCCGTGTGCGGGAGTAGGCGGGATTCCACAGAGCCAGGTCATTGGCCAGGCATCGCCGGTTCACGTTCGAGAATTCCAGTTCTTGGGCAAGTTTGTTTGCTTTCACCTTTCCCACCCAGAAGAATCGCCCGTTGTACACCGTTTTGTTGTGGGTGATTGCCGTTGCTCCCGTGCGGCTGGGTCCACCATCCCACTGGTCGGCAGTGGTGTTGGTGTTCACATAGGTGGTGTCGTTGCGCACCACAGCCCCCATGGGCGTACCCAGAGCATAGACGTTCCAGGGGGCCCCGGTGCCGCCCACTACCCAAAAGTTGGCGTTGCATCCCGCCACAGGCCGCTTGTTGGCAGTGCGGTTTCGCTGGTAGGCATCGGTGAGCAGTTCCGTTTTACCCACAGTGTTGTTGGCCAAGGTAGTCTCCACTCGGTTGTGGGGATTGGTGAGGTCCGTCTCCAGGATATAGACGTTGAGCGGATAGTCGGGAATGCGGGCCACGGTGTTTGTTATGCCCGGCCCGATTAGTCGGTGGATAATGGTGTCGACCGCATATTCAGTCCCATCGATATTAACCGTTGCCAATGCGGAGGCAATGCCCAGTACTCCCAGATACAATGTAGTAAAGACACGTTTTCTCATTTTACGTCAGGTTTATGTATTCCACACGTAAAATTAATAAAAATTACCGAAACAAGGATGTCTTTGTCGAATAAAATTCAGCGGCCTATAATATACTTGCTGAACGGTGTGTGGTAGATGCCGCGGATGAACACGTAGGAAACAGCAGCGCACAGCACAATGCACACGGCTCCGTCCACGGTCCAATGAAACGACGACAGCCAGGGACGCGTGACGGGCCAGATGACCAGCCGCAGCAGCAGGATGTTGCACAAATAGATACCGTAGGAACAAACGGCGACTTTCTCCACGGCGGGCGACAGTCCGGCTTGCGAGCCTTGGGCATAGCGGGGTGGGGTGAAACGTTGTGCCAATGTGAACAGCAAAATTCCCATGGCAATGGTGTTGATGCTGATGTCGTAGGTCACTGTGGCCAAATGATCGGCATAGGTCAGTCCAAAGTGTTCTTGAACGGTGAACTCGAAAAGCGGCAATGCCACAATGGCCATCAGGGAAAAGGCGATCAAGCCCCAGCGCCACCGCTTGTCGCTCAACGGCAAAGGCCAGTGATGGAGATAGTACCCCATGACCACGTAGCCCAAATAGCCTGAAAAACTGGAGAACATATTGTGTGAGAACTCACCCCATTGCATGAACATCCCATGCTGGTAGGGAATGAAGGATGAGAGCATCCACAACACCAAATACACTTGTACGCCCCGTTTTCCCACTGCCTCGAGGCAACGCGACAGCACTGGCATGAACACATAAAAGACAATCATCACATAGACAAACCACAGCGATGTGTCGATGGGGAAAAAAGGCAGTGATATCAGTTGTTTCACCGAAAAAATGCCTGTGAACACACGGTAAAGCAGATACAGTCCCGACCACAACGCCAAAGGTGTGACGACAAATCGCAAGCGTCGGCGCACGAATTCTTTCCACGGCAATTGCACGGGGAGCAACAAAGCCCCCGATACCATAAAGAACATTTTGCTGCCGATGGTGATCAGGGTGATGTAGATGGGATAGATGACATTGGGGGTCTCGCCGTATTCGGCATATCGCGCAATGGGGGCATGAACCATGATGACCAGCATGGTGGCCATCACCCGCAAGATGTCAAGGTAGGTGATACGTTTGTCGAGAGGAAGTCGCCCGGTTTTCATGACAAGGCGTTCATTTCCTCAATCAGAGCCACGGCATAGGCAGCGATGCCTTCGCCACGTCCTGTGAAACCCAGCCGCTCGGTGGTGGTGGCCTTGATAGACACCTGGCTCACCTCGCATTCCAGGCATTGTGCCAGTTGCTCTTGCATGGCGGGCACATGGGGGTTGACTTTTGGTTGCTCGGCACAGATGGTGATGTCGCAGTTCCCAAGACGGTAACCGTGTTGTCGCAGCAATTGGGTCACATGCCTCAGTAGCACGCGGCTGTCAATTCCCTTGTATCGTGGGTCGGAGTCGGGAAAATGATGACCGATGTCGCGCAGACAGGCGGCACCCAACAGGGCGTCGCACAGTGCATGAATGGCCACATCGGCATCGCTGTGTCCAAGCAATCCTTTGTCGTGCTCAATCTTGACACCTCCCAGCCACAGGTCGCGACCTGGGACCAATCGGTGTACGTCAAAGCCCATTCCTATGCGAGACATAGTCAGTTCCTTAGAGGTGTTTAGTTTCTGTTTCGTCCAAAGAGGTTTCGGATGCCATCCATGTCGAAGGTGAGCGTAAAACGCAACGTCTGGTCCAAGGGACTGTTTTGCGCCGTTGCAATCATATAGGCAGCGTCCAAACGCACCACATTCAGCGAGAAGCCGGCACCCAGTCCGAAGTACTGGCGGTTGCCGTTGAACTTGCTCTCGTGATAGTAGCCGCCACGCAGGAAGAACTGCTGGTTGTAGGCATACTCGGCACCCACTGAATAGGTGATACGCTTGAGGGGGCTGTCCTTGAACGAGTCGAAGATGCCCGAGATGGATGATTTGTCTTTCCACTTCTGCACATCGTCCTCATAGTCGGCCGCGTCCTCATAGTCCTGTAGCCGTGGCTTGGCAGGGACAAGCAACTTGTTGGCCTCCACGGCCAGTGTCAGGTTGTGGTAGTCGGCCAGCGGAAAGGTGAAAGAGGTACCCAGTTTCAAGTTTGCAGGCAGGAAAGCCGGGTCGTTACCACTGTTGTAGGACACCTTTGAGCCGATGTTTGATATGTTGAATCCCAGCGTCCACTGGCACTCGTTCCGGCCGATAATGGGGTAGGTAGTATAGTAGCCCGAGATGTCGGCCGAAAAGGCCGATGCTCCCGATGTTTTGTCGCTCGTGCCTGCCGTGTTGCCACCGCCATAGCCCAAGTCACTGTATATGTAGCGCAGTGCCACACCCATGGCGAACTTCTCGCTCAGTTTGCGGGAATAACCCACGTCAACCGACATTTCGAACGGATTGATGCTTCCCAACGAAGCACCACCTTCCTCGGTGCTGTTGATTTCGCCCAACGAGAAGTAACGCAGCGAGAGGCTCACCGCCTGGTTGTCGCTGCTACCCAGTTTCATGTAGCCCGACAGGTTGGCCAGATAAATGTCATTGACAATCTTACGCAGCCACGGGGTGTAACTGATGGAGATGCCAGCGCTGCTGTAGGCAAAGGCATACTTTGAAGGGTTCCAGAACTGGGAGTTGGCATCGGGGTCGGTGGCAGCGCCTTGGTCGCCCATCGACGCTCCGCGTGCATCGGGAGTGATGCTCAGCGAGGTCACACCTGTGGTGATGGGGTTGAAATCGTCGTCCTTGATGTCACCGTCGGCCCAAGCGGCCATCGGCATGGTGGCGATGGCTGCAACCAGTATCCATGATTTGAGTTTGCTCATTCTTATCGAGAATTTTGATTAACTACAATATTAAACTCAAAAAGGTTCGTTTTATTGTATCCGCCCCTCGGTTTTTGGGGTAAAAACCGCGCTAAAAGTCATGGATGAGTTGAGTCTTCCATTTTCAAGGGCACGTGTTTTCAGCATATGTGACCCTTATTCATCTTACGTGAAAACAAAAAGAATGAAGAAGTTCCCAACTCAGTCAAGTTTCAGTGTCCCTTGTGCCTTTTCTTGAAAAACCACAGGTGGTTCAGTCTTGGTATTGGTTTTTTCATTATCTTTGCAGTGTAAAAATGCGGTAAAACGTTTGCTATGGTCCGGAAAAAAGGATTGTGGCACCTATTGAACGTATTTCAATTTCAGTCTTGCGGTTGATAAGGCCGTGTGGTTATGTATTTTAACAACAAATTATATAGAAGAACAAAATTTGGTTTTTATGCGACATTTTTCTTCAAATAGAGGTATCAGCCGCTTGTGGCGGTTAGGTGTGTTGATTTTGGTGGCTGTGAGTGTGGCCACTTGTGGAGTGGATGTTCCCAAAGAGACTCAGTCGTCATTCGAAACGATGACCGTGGACACGACGGACCATGTGATGCCCATCCGGTTCAGTGCCAAACTGAAAGGACAATCCGATGTGACGATTTCGCCGCAGGTGAGTGGACAACTGATGCGCATCTGCGTGACCGAAGGGCAGCAGGTGGGCCGCGGGCAGGTTCTTTTTGTCATCGATTCACGCAACGCCCAGCATGAGTTGCAGTCGGCACAGGCCAACCTCCAGGCTGCGCAGGCCAACCTCCAGGCCGCCCAGGCACAAGCCAACAGTGCCAAACTGGAATATGACAGCAACAAGAACTTGTTTGACAAAAAAATCGTGAGCAGTTACACGCTTGAGAATTCGTTGAACACTTATCGGCAGGCACAGGCCGCGGTGGGTCAAGCGAAGGCCTCGGTGAGCCAGGCTCAGGCCTCGGTGAGCCGTGCCCGGGTGAACTTGGGTTTCTGCACACTTACTTCTCCGGTTGCCGGTGTGGTAGGTGAGATTAGCGTGCGCGCCGGAGACCAAGTGACGCCCATGTCGCAATTGACAATTGTGAGTGGCAACCGACAGATGGAGGCTTGGTTCTCTGTCCCTGAGTCCGTTCTTGAGGCTGGTGTGGCGGAGGGTGCCACTTCGGCCGACAAAAACCAATATCTTGCCGAACTGCCCGATGTGACATTCGTGATGAAAAACGGCACTGAATATCCCCACAAGGGTCGCATTTCCAGCATTACGGGTGTGGTGGATGCCGCCACGGGATCTCTTTCCTGCAAAGCCACGTTCCCCAATCCTGATGGCCACCTGTATTCGGGCATTCAAGGCACGGTGTTGCTGCCCATGAGCCGCAATGGCGTGATGGTGATTCCACAATTGGCTGTGGTGCGCCTTCAGGACAAGTCTTTGGTCTATAAGGTGATGCCCGACAGCACGGCGACTGCTGTGTCCGTGACGACAACCGATGCCGGCAACGGCAAGGATGTGATTGTGACCGAGGGATTGAAATTGGGCGACCGCATCGTGACGGTGGGTGCCAACAATGTGCAGGAGGGACAGCGCGTCTTGTTCCCTGCCGAGGAAAAAAAGAAATAATAAACCATGAAGAAGAACATCTTCATCGACCGTTATGTGATGGCATGCGCCATTTCCATTGTCATCACACTGGTGGGCATCATTTGCATCAATACCCTGCCCATTGAACAGTATCCGAACATTGCTCCGCCCACGGTACGTGTTTCCACGTCCTACACCGGTGCCGATGCAGCCACCATCATGAAAGCGGTGGTACAACCGCTGGAAGAAAACATCAACGGTGTGCCGGGCATGACCTATATCACGAGTTCGGCCTCGTCAACGGGTGATGTCTCGATTCAGGTCTACTTTAAGCAGGGCACCGACCCCGACTTGGCAGCGGTGAACGTGCAAAACCGCGTGAGCCGCGCCACCGCACTGCTGCCTTCCGAAGTGAACAAGGTGGGTGTGCAGGTGATGAAACAACAGAACAACATCCTGCACATTGGTGCTTTGAAAAGCGTGGACGGCAAGTATAGTTCAGACTTTATTGCCAACTACATTGACATCAACGTGCGTCCACGACTCATGCGAATTACCGGTGTGGGCGACGTGATGTCGCTGGGTAACACCTACGCCTTGCGCATCTGGCTCAAGCCCGATGTGATGGCGCAGTACGGGTTGGAGCCTAACGATGTTTTCGCCGCCATCGGCGGGCAGAGTTTTGTGGCAGCCACCGGTTCGCTGGGCGAGCAGTCCGAGAACGCATATCAATACTCTATGGAGTATAAGGGCACGTTGAAAACGGTGGAAGAGTTCAACGATATCGTGCTGCGAACCAGCGACAGCGGTCACTTGTTGCACTTGAGCGATGTGGCCCAAGTGGAGATCGGGGCTGTGAGTTACAACTTCACATCGAACATCGATGGGCAGCCGGGTACCATGTACATGGTGTTCCAGGCTCCAGGTGCCAATGCCACCGAAGTGAATGCCCGCATTAACAAACTCTATGAGGAAATTAAGCCGACGATGCCAGCCGGGCTGGAATTTGAGATTCTGCAGACCAGCGACGACTTCCTCTTCGCCGCCATTCATAATGTGGTGGAAACCCTTGTCATCGCCATCATCCTCGTGATTCTCGTGGTGTACTTCTTCTTGCAGAACTTCAAGGCCACGGTTATTCCTTCCATCTCCATCATCGTGTCGCTGCTCGGAACATTCGCCATTGTGTCGGTTGCAGGCTTCTCGCTGAATATTTTGACGCTGTTCGCCTTGGTGCTCGCCATCGGTACGGTGGTGGATGATGCCATTGTGGTGGTGGAGGCGGTGATGGCCAAAATGGAAAGTGGCATCACCGATGCACACGAAGCCACGCGTCAGGCCATGAGCGATGTGTCGGTAGCAGTCATATCGTGTACCTTGGTATTTATGGCCGTGTTTATTCCTGTGGCGTTCATGCCTGGAACATCGGGTTCATTCTTCACGCAGTTCGGTGTCACGTTGGCTTCGTCGGTGGGTCTTTCGTGTGTGTCGGCTTTGACGCTCTGCCCCGCCCTGTGCGCCATCATGATGCGCTACTCGAAGGACGGCAAAAAGAAAAAGAGCCTTGACTATTACGTCACTCAGGCCTACACAGCCAGTTACAATGCCATCCTCAAGAAATACAAGAAGAGTGTGGGCCGCTTCATTAAGAAGCCGTTGATTGCAGCCACTTTGCTTGCCGTAGCGTCTGTGTTGCTGGTTTTCTTCATGCGTGGGCTGCCTTCGGGACTTGTCCCGGAAGAGGACCAGGGCGTGTTTTTCGCCGAGGTGCGTGCCCCAGAGGGTTGTACCTTGCACGAAACAGAGGAAATTGTGAAGAAAGTGGAAGAGAAGGTGAAAAAGATTCCGGAATTGGAGAGTTACGCTGTGGTCAATGGCTACGGTATGATGGCTGGCCGCTCCGCCAGTTGCTATGCCACCTTGATCATCCGCTTGAAAAATTGGGACGACCGGCCTGGCATGAACCATAACATCGTGCTTGTCTACTCACGATTCGCATTGGATTGCAGGGAAATCAAGAACGCACAGGTCATTCCCTTCCAGATGCCTCAAGTGCCGGGTTACGGTTCAAACAACGGCGTGAGCCTCGTGCTGCAGGATATGCAGGACCGCCCCATGACGGAATTCAACGCCGATGCCAACAAATTCCTCGCCAAACTGAACGAACGGCCTGAAATCATGATGGCCATGTCGGCCTACTCGGAACGCTTCCCGAAATATCAAGTCGATGTCGATGCCACGCAGTGCGACCGCTCCGGTGTCACACCAGCCACTGTGCTCAACACGCTGGGTGCTTATTGCGGTGGCTCCTATGTGGGCAACTTCAACCAGTTCGGCAAGGTGTACCGCATCATGGCCAACGCCGCTCCTGAATATCGCCTCGACCCATCGTCGCTCAACAACATCTTCGTGCGAGTGCAAGGTGGCAAGATGGCACCGATTTCGGAATTCGTCACTTTGACCGAAATTGTGGGTTCGGCATCGGTCGAGCACTT
>CACZNP010000079.1 GCA_902782545.1 uncultured Bacteroidales bacterium | reverse complement strand
TTGAATATTCCGCAGAAGTCCAGTATCACCTTGTCGTCTCGCCAGGGCAAGGTCTTGAATTCGTTGTGAGCCGTCAAGAACACGACTATGTCGGCCTGCTCGTATGCGTCCTTATAGTTGGTCAACTTGAACACGCGATGCTCCTGGATGTTAGGCTCCACAACAAGGATGTCGGCATTATTGAAACTCTGCATCACCGACGTCACAATGCGCTTGGCGGGTGACTCGCGAAGGTCATCAATGTTGGGCTTGAATGCAAGACCCATCATCGCCACCGTAGGACGGCGTTTGTTGTCGAGTTCAAAACGCAGCATGGCGTTCTTCACACGCTCCACGCACCAGTCACTCTTGTAGTTGTTGATGTCACGAGCCATCGCAATGATTTGTGCCTCACGGGGAAACGCGGCCGTAATGAAATACGGGTCCACCGCTATGCAGTGACCGCCCACCCCACAACCGGGCTGAAGAATGTTCACTCGAGGATGCTTGTTGGCAAGTTCAATGAGGTGCCACACATTGATGCCGGCTTTCTCACACACCATCGACAACTCATTGGCAAATGCGATTTGAACATCGCGGCTCGAGTTCTCAGTGAGTTTGCACATCTCTGCGGTGCGGCTGTTGGTGCGATGCAATTGACCTTCCACAAAGTGAGAGTAGAACTCGATGGCCTTCTCCGTTGCCTCGGGAGTAAGGCCACCAATCACGCGGTCATTGTGAACCAACTCATAGATGACGTTGCCGGGCAATACGCGCTCGGGGCAATAGGCGATATAAATCTTACCTTCCAACTCGGGGCGCAATTCATGAATGAGTTGTGCCATCTTCTCGGTCGTTCCCACTGGAGACGTTGACTCAATCACATACAAGTCGCCCTCTTTGAGCAATGGAATCACCGAGCGGGTCGCTGACTCCACATACGAGATGTCGGGCTCGTGATTGCCTTTGAAAGGGGTTGGAACAACCATGAAGTAGGCATCGCACACCTCTGGCTTGGTCGATGCTTTCAACATGCCCTCCGACACCACTTCACGAAGCAATTCTTCCATGCCGGGCTCAACAATGTGCAGACGGCCCTCGTTGGTCATTCGCACTACTTTGGGATTGATGTCAACTCCCAAAATCTCTATGCCGTGCTTGGCGGCGATTATCGCGGTGGGCAGGCCTATGTAGCCAAGGCCCATAAAACATGCTTTCATATTGTTTAGTCTTCTTTTAAACTTCCGTAACCATAACCATAGCCATAGCCACCATAGCCGTAACCGTAACGGCGATAGCCATAACCATTCGTATCATCATACACACCATTCAAAATGATGGTCATGTTCTTGTAACGTTTCTCCTCGTAATTGCGTTCCAAGTCGGGCAGCATGCGCTTGTCGAACAAACCAGAACGGATCACAAACACGGTCATATCGCAGATGCTGTTGATAATCGACGCATCGGCAACAATGTCCAATGGCGGACAATCAACAAATATGTAATCATATTTTTCTTTCATCGCATTGAACATGTGAGTCAAGCGGTCACTGAACAACAACTCGGTGGGGTTGGGAGGAATGGTGCCCACGGGCAACACATCCAGGTTAGGATTGATAGTGCCCTTCACAATCACTGCGTTCAAATCATCGGCACGTTCACTCAGGTAATTGGAGATACCCATCTCGGGGGAATTCACAAATGACGACAATGAGGCCTTGCGCAAGTCGAGGTCTATCACCAGCACTTTCTTGCCCTTGATGGCAAAACTAGTGGCAAGGTTCATCGAGATGAAGGTCTTGCCCGAACCAGGATTGGCCGAGGTGAACATGATGGTCTTGCAGCGGTCTTCCTTGCCCGAGACAAACTCCAGATTCGTTCGCACCACACGGAAGGCCTCATTGATGACATTGCCACTCTTCTCCTGAACAACAATTTCACGCACTTCTTTGCGACGCTTTTGGAACAGGCCCAAAAAACCCGTCTTTTTGTTGTAAGACAACGGTATCTCACCAATGAACGGCAACGACAAGTTGTCCAAGTCTCGACGATAGCGCACCACGGTGTCCAAATTGTTCGCCACGATAATTGACACCAATGGAATGATGATGCCCAGCAACAGGGCCATCATCAATATGTTCAATTTCACCGGCTTGGTGGGAATTTTCGGACCCGATGGCGGAGCAAGCATTTCCGTATTGTTGGCAGTGAACACCTTGGTCAATTGATTCTCTTCACGTTTCTGAAGCAAGAATATGTACAGTTGTTCTTTCACCTTTTGTTGGCGTTCCACACTCAACAGGTATTTGGCTTGACTGGGATTCGATGCAATCTGGCGTTTGGTCGCCGATTCACTGCCGCGCAAGTTGCCTATCCGCTCTTTCAATGTCACAATCACATTATCAAGCGAGGCGGCTATCGCCTGACGCATGGCTTTCAGGTTCTGGTCCAAGTCCACCACCAAGGGGTTGGTGGTACTACTGTTCGAAACAAGATTGTTTCTTTGCAACACCTTCTCGTTATATGACAATATCTGTTGGGCCACCGATGCATTGTTAATGCCGGAATTCGCAGGCAACAGGCTGAACTTGTTGCCATCATTCGCAAGTTGGTTCTTGATGTAATTGGCCATGTACAACTGGTTGTTCAATTCCATCAATTGGGTGCCGGTGACCTCTGCACGATTCATCGACATCGTTGCAGCCATGTCTACATTGGGAACCAGGTTCTGGCTCTTGTATGTCGATATGTCGGCATCAACATTGCCCAACTCACTCTCAATCTGACGCAACTCATCATCGATATATTGCGACGTGCTGATTGCCTGCTTGTTGATGTTCTCTATCCACTTCTTGTTGTACACATCATACAGATTGTTGATCACATCCTCGGCACGCTGCCACGATGCGTCTTCCACCTTGATGTCCAGCACCGACGAACGGTCGTCGTTGAGGGAAATCGTCAATTTGCCTACATACATTGTCGTTGCATCGGCAAAGCCATACCGTTTCACCGAAATCGGGCTGGATTCTTGTTCCACATAATACTTTGTAGGGGTTAACATCACCTTGCCAATGGGGGTCTGAGCCACGGTGCCCACTTTGGCCTTGATGGTTTTTGATTCCAATTCTGGTTTTGTCGAGCGCACAAAGTCCTTCATTTCCACCACTCCGTTCGGCAGCAAGGTCATCACAAACGACGCATACTCTTCTTGCTCGATATCGGGCAACGACACGGCAACGGGCAACGACTTTCCGTACAACACATTGTCATGGAACAATCCATCGGTGATATAGTTGATGTCCAAATGAAGATTTTTCACGACATCCTGAACATACGACGGAGAACGCAAGGCGATTATCTCGTTGAAAAGGTTGGTGTTGTCATATATGCCACCCACATCCGAGAACTTGCCGAACTCATTCGAAATCGTATGCGAATTCTCGTCTTTGATCAGCATTGATGCCTGACGCGTGTAGATGGGCGGGGTTATCAAGATGTACAGCACCGCCAGCGCAAAGGCAATCACCAATGAAATCAAAAACCAATACCATTTCGACAGGCACAAATAGAATAGCGATTGCAAATCCATTGTGTCATTGGACTCCGACTCGCTTTTCACTTGGGCTCTATTATATTCTTCTGCCATTTTTCTTTGCTTATTTGGTTATCAATACTATTATCGTGGTCAGCAACGACGCGGCCGAGATCCACAACGACGGCTGGAGCAATGCATTGCCGTTGGTGGTCGACTCTCTGGCTTTTTTCGCATTCGGCTCAACATACACAATGTCATTCTGCTTCAGGTAAAACACCGGTGACGAATACAACTGCTGGGAATTGGTCAAATCCAGACGATAAGCCTTCTGGGTGTTGTCCTCGGTACGCATCACAAGAACGTTGTCACGGCAACCGTAGATGGTCAAATCACCGGCTTGGCTCAAAGCGTCCAAAATTGTCACTTTGTCATGGTCTATAATGAAACGACCGGGACGGTGAACCTCTCCCATCACCGAGAAATACAAATCCAAAAAATCAACCGTCACGATGGGATCTTTCAACAAATCCTCTTGAATCAATCGATTCTTGATCGTCGACGCGATTTCACTTCGCGTTAGTCCGGCAATATGCAATTTGCCCAAAATCGGGAAATCTATACTTCCGTCGCCATCCACCTTGTAATTCGCTACTCGGGAACTGTTCAAACTGGCTCCCGAACTCGATGCGTCGTAATTTCCCACAATAGGCAAATTGAACAAATATGCCAACTGGGGGTTCTTGCTGCTAACCAATATCGACAGTTTGTCGCCGGGTTGGGCCTTCACATAGTTTGGATTGGTCAATTGTTGAACCTGTCCGCTCTGTACATCTTGAAAATACCCCAACTTTGGTGTTGAACAGGACGTAATCAGCAATCCAAGCAACACAGATAATTGTAAAAGTTTCTTTTTCATTTTTTTATTTGATTTTTATTTTTTATATCGTTTTTGGGTTATCCAGTAGTTAAATGCCATCCACAAAACAAAATCTGCTATCAGCACCACATTCACATTCAAGTAGGCTGCCAGCGTATTTGAGATTGCAATCATCGCTATCGACATGCATAAAATGATTACCAGCACGTGGCGCTGGCTCATTCCTAAGGCCATGAACTTGTGGTGGATGTGGTTCTTGTCGGGTTTGAAGGGATTCTTGTGATGGCGAACACGATGCAACACCACGCGAAGAACATCAAAACACGGAACAATCAGGGGGGCAAACGCCAATGCAAACGGATTAATGCCTGCCGAGTTCCCTATGGCAACGCGATTCAAGGTGATTCCCATTGCGGCCAACAACAGCCCTAAAAACAAGGAACCGGTGTCGCCCATGAATATCTTGTTCTTCTTCTCGGCTGTGCCATGAAGATTGTACCACATGAAGGCCAATACTGCACCCAACGCCGAGAATGCCAGTAGCGCATAGCCGCCCTTTCCATACAGGCTCAACGTACAACCATAGTACACCAAACCTATCGAACATAGACCTGATGCCAAACCATCGATGCCGTCAATGAAGTTGATGGCATTGGTGATGAACACAATCGCAAAAACGGTGATTGGCCACCCTACCCAGGGCGATAACTCATTAAGGCCAAAGATTCCTTGCAGGTTATCCAGCCACACGCCCGACAGGCACATGAGAAGACCAGCCACTATTTGCGCAAGGAACTTGTTGCGGTAACGTACACCGTTAAGGTCATCGGCGACGCCAAACACATACAGTATCATCGCGGCGCACAAGGCCAACAGCAAACGCACATAGTGCTTGTCGACCCAGTCGGGAGCAATCCAGAATGCCAAGGCCGACGTGGGAGCAAGCAACGTGAACACGGCCACTACTACCCCTATCGAAAAGATGGAGACTGGAAAAAACGTCAAACCGCCCAAACGAGGCACCGAACCATGGTGGATTTTACGCTCGCTGGGCTTGTCAAACAACTGCTTGCTGAATGCAAACTTGATGATTCGGGGTATCAACAACCACGTAATCACTAAACTGAGCAAAAATGTTGCCGATATCAACACATTCATTTGATCACTTCTATGAAATCGGGTTCAACATAGGCCATCGCTACGGCTATCACATTCTGGATAGCGATCACAACGCGACGATTTCGTTTGCCTTTAACCTTCATGAAAGTTCCTTCCACGCCGTCAAACGGGCCACCGTGGATACGCACTTTAGTGCCCTTGGCCAGGTCCAATTCTTCCGTTTTGAAAAACAGCAACTGCTCATCGTAGGTGCGGGTCACCTCCATGAAACGCTGCATTTCTTCATCACGGACCACGATGGGATGATTTTTACCATCACTGCGCTGTGTCATGTACTGCAAGTGCGGCAACTTGACTTTGAACTGCTGAAGCCAACTCTTGCAGGCATGCACAAACAGCAGGTTGTGGACAACGGGTTCCAGCGACCATTTTTTGCGACCCCTTAATTGCCTCACCACTTTGTGCATCGGTATAAACGATTCCACTCCTTGGGCATCAAGCAAATCCTTCACGGCCAACTCGCGTTTATATGTCACACGCATGGCAAACCATTGAGGAATTTCTTGGGAATGGGGTGAACCGACTACCATTTCTGGCTACTATTGATGGGGATTAGATATAATCTTGGGGCTTTGGGCTAATTATAACAAATTGAAACCCAATTATTTATCAGAAATATTTCGCCTTCGCACGTGATGCGCTCCGCAATGGATACGCACACATACAACGTGCAAAATTACGCAATTT
>CACZNP010000078.1 GCA_902782545.1 uncultured Bacteroidales bacterium | reverse complement strand
GTGCGCACGTTGGGTCCTGGCAGTTACATGGCCACCAATTCGCAGAATTCGTTCATTTACCAGTGCGGCGACATCCGTTTCAACGCCAGCGTTGAGTATCGGGCCAAGTTGTTTTGGGTCATCGAACTGGCCGCATTCGTTGATGCGGGCAACATTTGGACCATCCGAGACTACGAGAACCAGCAAGGCGGAGTGTTCAAGTTCAATAAGTTCTATGAGCAGATCGCTTTGGCCTATGGGCTGGGTATACGCTTGGATTTCACCTATTTCCTGCTTCGTTTCGACATGGGCATGAAGGCTTATAACCCGATGGCCGACAGCGAGCACTGGCCGTTGACCCATCCCAAATTCAAGCGTGATCACGAGTTCCATTTCTCGGTGGGTTACCCATTCTGATTGTTTTTGAAACATACAGTGATGATATGAAAAAGAAATTAGTGATATTCGACTTGGATGGTACCTTGCTCAACACGATTGAGGACTTGGGCCATGCAGCAAATTATGCCCTCGAAAAAAACGGGTTTGCCACTCACAGCATGGCGTCTTATCCTTTTTTCGTGGGAAATGGGGTGCGGCGACTCATCACCCGTGTTCTTCCTGAGGACGAGCGTGATGCCGAAACCATTGATATGCTCCTGCGCGATTTCATGGTCTATTATAATGACCACAACACTGACTTTACCAAGCCCTATGCCGGCATCCCCGAATTGTTGATGGATTTACGCGACAAGAATGTGCTCATGGCGGTGGCTTCGAACAAGTACCAGAAAGCAGTGGACAAAATCATAGAGACCTATTTCGGTGATTTCAGTTTTGTGGCTATAGTGGGGCAGAACGAAGGCGTGAACGTGAAGCCCGACCCATCGATAGTGTTTCAGATTTTGGCGCAAGCCCAGGTTCCCAAAGCCGAGGTTCTGTATGTGGGCGACTCGGGAGTGGATATGGAAACAGCGCGTCGCGCCTGTCTCGACTCTGTGGGAGTGACCTGGGGCTTCCGTCCCGAGAAGGAATTGGTCGAGTATCATGCTGGCGCTATTGTCCACAAGCCACTCGACATTCTCAACATTGTGGACCATGGATTGTATTAATGACTATTCATAAAACAACAATCAACAATGATAGGTCACGTAAACCTATTGTCTAATACCTCAATTTAAAAGTATGAACTGGTTAGTTGAACTCGTTACAGGATCGGGCATTGCACATGCCATCTTCATTTATTCGTTGGTGATTGCCGTGGGAGTGATTCTTGGCAAGAAAAAGATTTTCGGCATTTCACTGGGTGCCACTTTTGTGCTGTTTGCTGGTATTCTTGCCGGGCACTTTGGCCTGGAGGTGGACGAGGCCATTCTCAAATTCGTTCAGGAGTTTGGTTTGATATTGTTTATTTTCTCCATCGGTCTGCAGGTAGGCCCCAGTTTTTTCTCCTCGTTCAAAGAAGGCGGATTGGTGCTTAACGGATTGGCCATTCTCATCATTGTTCTCAACTTGGCGGTGGCATTGGGCATCTACTTCGGGGTGGGCAATGTTGCCATCACCGATTTGGTGGGAATCTTATCCGGGGCCGTGACCAATACCCCCGGACTGGGTGCTGCCCAGCAAACCATGTTAGAGACTCATGGTGCCACAGCAACCGTTCTCAACGAGTCGATGTCGATGGGATATGCAGCCGCCTATCCGCTGGGTGTGGTGGGCATCATCCTGTCGATGATACTGGTGAAGGCGCTGTTCAAAATCAATGTTGCGCATGAGACCCAGGAAATCGAGGACGAGAATGCCCAGAGCCTGCTCAAACCCCACGTGGTGACGTATCGCGTGACCAACAAACTGATTTACGACATCACCATCAAGCGGTTGCTCAATATCATTGACCGCAACTTTGTCATCTCTCGCATCAAGCGGGAGGATGGTTCGGTGGTGATTCCACGAAGTGCCACCGAGTTGCATGAGGGCGACTTGCTGCTCATCGTCATGAGTGTGCAAGACGAGGATATGTTCAACGCAGTCATCGGCCCGCAGGTTGAGATGGACTGGAAGCATGACCCAGCACCTGTGGTGTCGCGGCGTATTGTGGTGACCAACAGCAAGTACACCGGCCGCAAACTGGGGTCGTTGCGCCTGCATTTGGGTTATCAACTGAACGCCACGCGCGTGAACCGCGCTGGTGTGGATCTGGTGGCGAGCCCCAACCTGTCGCTGCAAGTGGGTGACCGTATCACTGTGGTGGGAAACATTGACGATATCAACCATTTGGCCGAAAAAATGGGCAACTCCATGCGTCGCCTCGACGAACCGAACATGTTCACTATGTTCATTGGCATTTTCTTGGGCATCCTGCTTGGCTCCATACCCATCCTGTTCCCCGGAATGACCGTTCCCATGAAGTTGGGTTTGGCGGGTGGACCGCTCATCGTGGCCATACTGCTGGGCCGCTACGGCTACAAAGTGAAGTTGGTCACTTACACCAGTTCCAGTGCCAACTTGCTGCTGCGTGAGTTGGGAATTTGTCTGTTCCTTGCATCGGTGGGCATCGCCGCCGGAGGCAATTTTGCAGCCACGGTGTTCAGCGGCAATGGTGCTTTGTGGGTGCTCTACGGTTTCCTCATCACGTTTATCCCGCTGGCCATTGTGGTGGTGCTCGCACGCGGAAAATTCGGCATGAACTATTGCACCCTCATGGGGCTTGTGGCAGGCTCGACGACCGATCCCCCCGCACTGGCCTACGCCAACAAGACCGCAGGCAACGATGCCCCTGCCGTGGCCTATTCCACCGTCTATCCCCTCACGATGTTCTTGCGAGTGATTACCGCCCAGTTACTCATCATGATATTTGCGTGATGCAATGAGGTTGCCCCTCAGAAAAACAAAAAAGCCACGAATCGTGGCTTTTTTTGTGGGCGCTATCGGATTCGAACCAATGACCCCCTGCTTGTAAGGCAGGTGCTCTGAACCAGCTGAGCTAAGCGCCCTTGGAGTCTTTTCTTGCGAAAAGCGTTGCAAAGGTAGTAAAAAATAATCAATAAAGAACAAGGAATAAAGAATATTTTTTGCGACAAGTCTGCGTAAAAATGAGAAAAATGTGTTACCTTAGCGCAAATTAAAATCCAAAACATAAACCGAAAGAAAGGAGATAAAACGTATGAAAACATCTTATGTGTTTTTTGCCAATGGATTTGAGGAAATTGAGGCTCTCACCGTGGTGGATGTGCTGCGCAGGGCCGGCATGCCGGTGGTGACCGTGTCGATTGGTGAGACCACTCTTGTGGAAGGTGCCCATGGTGTGACTGTGCAGGCCGACAGTTTGTATGCCGACAACAGTTATGCTGAAGCCGATTGGCTCATTCTGCCCGGTGGCATGCCCGGTGCCAGCAATCTGGCCGCCCACCAGGAACTGTGTGCCGAGTTGATGAACCACAACCGCAAGGGTGGCCATGTGGCTGCCATCTGTGCCTCGCCGGCCATTGTGCTGGCCCCGCTGGGTATCAT
>CACZNP010000077.1 GCA_902782545.1 uncultured Bacteroidales bacterium | reverse complement strand
ATGGGTTGTTAATTGTAAAAACAACTTTTTTCAGTTTTATGCTCATTTCAGGTTATTGAACGATATGAACAATTCATTAACAAACTAAAAACTTGAAAATAGTTAAATTAAATACTTTATTAACATTCTGTCAAATCTCTGCAAAGTTAATAAAAAGTGAAAATTATTCATTGTATGAATTGATAAAAACCATGTTCAAAAGCGTGCAATATTTTTGAAAATAATTTTTTGGAGAAGATGTTTATTTTTCTAAGCCCTGCTAAAATGGATTTGTCAAGGGTTTTTGTTGTTTTTTGTTCAAAAGTTATTGTTGATCATTAACAGAGTTATTAACAACCGATGAAGTTTGTTTGCGATGGTGCCATATTTCAAGGCTGTTAACCGCATTTTGCCAAATGATGTAACAGCCTGGCCCTACCGAAGACAAAGGATTGAGATATGTATAGGCTATCCAAATGGCGAACGCTGTGTTTTTTTGCCCCAATGCTTGGCCGCTCTCGGTGGTGCTGTTGAAAAAGTGACCTATGTAACGACCTATCGCGAATTGTATGAAACACAAACCCAAAGACAATACTGCCAAAGTGAGTATGAAACCCCAAGTGGTGTGGGCGTTGACAATGTTTTTCACCGTAACCCCTGTTACAATGCTTAGCGATATGCCCCACATGTAGAATGATAAATCCTCAATGCCCACTATCCACCGGTGCAGCGTGTGAAGATAGTGTTTAACTATATAGGCGGCGATCATGGGAACCACAAGTACCAGACACACTTTATATAAAATGAGAAAAAACGCAGGCCAGAAACCCATTGTAACATCGGAATCGATGAGAGGAAACACAAGCGGAACGAGCAGTGCAGTTACAAAATTGGATAAAAATGTGTAAGTGGTCATGGATTCAAGATTGCCCCCCAATTTTCCGGTTACCACTGCTGCCGCGGCAGCACCTGGACCGATGATACAGGTGAGCACTCCTTCCATGACTATCAAGTCGTGACCCTTCATGGAATAACCAATGATGAATGCGGTTGTCATCATTACCAGTGCAATTTGTACCACACTGATCCATATATGCCATCCCGTGATGCGCATGCGATGAAAATTCACACGGCAGAATGTGGTGAACAATATCATTCCCATGAAAAATGGCAAGATGGTGTCGAAGAAGGGTTCCAACCATTCTCCCAACTCATCGAGTGCTGGCACATAGTGGAAAGTAAAATAAACCACCATACCTGTGGTTATTGCTGCAGGCAGAGTCCAATTTTTCAGGAATGTGATGATTATTTTCATGAAGACGAGGTTTGGTGCAAATGGTTAATGTAATCGTGAAGGCGTTTATAAAAAGGATGCCGGGTGATGGTGTCCACATCTCCCAGGATGATCAGTTTCATTCGGGCACGGGTCATTGCCACGTTCATGCGTCGCAAGTCGCGCAAGAAACCTATTTGTCCTTCTTCATTGGCGCGAACCAGGCTGATAACGATGATATCGCGTTCCTGTCCTTGGAATCCGTCAACAGTGTTCACCACTATCAAGTGACGAAAGGGGCGAAATGATGGATGATGGCGCAGCAGCCGGCGCAGGTGTTGCACTTGTGCGCGATAGGGAGAGATAATGCCCACATCGATGTGCTCATCAAGGACACGTTGCCGCCCTATTTTATCAAAAAAATCACTTAGTGTGGATAAGGTGAGATCGGCTTCGGCACGATTGATTCGGCCATAACTCTCGCCTACAAATTCTTCTTTGCTTTCCAAATCACCAGTGTCGATCCAAGTGATGGGGGTGTCCCAATCCAGAATGCCACGGTTTCGTACTTGCGGAGCACTCTGCACTTTTCCACCGTAAAACCACTCACTTGAAAACTGCATGATGGTTTCATTCATGCGGTATTGTACCTGCAACAATGTCACGGCTTGGGGATGTGTCTCCACCAATCGCTCCATCAGGGTTTTGGCAAGGCCGCCTTTCAAGGCTTCTATGCTCTTGACTGTGGGAGGCAATTGACAATGATCGCCAGCAAAAATCACACGGTGCGCTTTGGTGATGGCGATCCAGCAAGCGGCTTCGAGCGCCTGGGCGGCTTCATCAATGAATAGTGTGGCAAACTTCATTCCCTCCAGTACACGGCTGGCGCTGCCGGCCAGCGTGCATGAAATGACACGGGCTTGTGCAAACAAGTCGTGATTGATGCGCAGTTCCAGTTCGTTGGAACGGTTTTTCAGCCGGTCCATTTTTTGGTGATAAGCCTCGGTGTTGCGACGATTGCCGTGCATTTCACGCATGGTTTTGCGAATGCTCCACAATTGCGGATAATCGGGATGTGCTTCGAAGCGGCGTTCATAGGTTTGCGACAGCATTTTGTCGTTCACACGTGTAGGGTTGCCCACGCGTAGCACGTCCACGCCTCGGTCCATGAGTTGCTCACTGATCCAGTCCACAGCCATATTGCTTTGGGCGCACACCAGTACCTGGGTCTCACGGCGCAAGGTTTCGTAGATGGCTTCGACCAGCGTGGTGGTTTTGCCGGTACCCGGAGGGCCGTGGACAACAGCAACATCTTTGGCACGGAGCACTTCGTTCACCGCATGTTCTTGCGTGGGATTGAGCCAAGGAAATCGCAAGGGGTCGAAAGTGAATTTTTCAACCGGTCCGGAGCGATAGAATAGGTCGCGCAACTCGGCCAGTCGGTTGCCTTTGTCACGGCTCACACGGTCCAGCGCTTCTTGCATCAGTCGGTAGGTGGTTTCGTCAAACGATAATTGTACCCCCACCCTGTCTGTGCCAAGCAGTTGCGACACACTGCCCGTGTCGGGCACAACAATCACCATGCGTTCTGTTTCGGCATGGCTTACTGTGCCCGTGAAGTTCAGATAATGGATGTCGTCGGTGGCGCTCACTCCGAAAAAAGTGACAACACGGCCATATTCAAAGTTGTGCTCAATCTCGGTGTCGGTGTCGCGAAAAACCTCCACAACCAGTTGGTTGAGCGAATTGTAATAGTTGCGCCCTATCCGCAGCGGCCACCAGCAATCGCCGCGTTTCACCTTGCGCCCTATTCCCATAGCCTCGGTGAGCCGGCGGAATTCTTCCCTTTCGTGTTCAAATTCCATTTGCAGCAACTGGCGCTGTCTGGTGAGCGACAATATGGGATTCACCGCATTCACTTGTCTTGGGCTTTTTCCTGGAGGTGACGGGCATAGATGCGGCATGCACACTCTATCAACCGTGGGCAAGGACGTGATTTGTAATACTCGGTGGTGCGTTCGCTGGGCCGCGGGGGCTCAATCGTGCCCGCGCGCAACCCAAGCAGGTCGGCGCAGATGAGCGAGTCGTTTTCCTCTTTGAATTCCGCTGCCAGTTCCTGTACCAGGGCATAGTTTCTTGCACGTGCGTCCAAATCGCCCGGCAATGGGTTTCCACATTCCAATCCTGCCAGCATGGAAAGTCCTGTCACGGCACCGCAAGTGAGGCGCAGGCGTCCCATGCCACCGCCAAACGATGCCGCCATGCGCATGATGGTGTCCTGGTCGCACTCAGGGAACAAATCGGCAAATGCCGCCACTACCGATTGTGTGCAGTTGTAGCCCTTCAAAAAATTCTGTCTGCCTTGTTCGCCTCGCTGGTCTATGTCAATGCTTGGATTTGTCATGGTTGTTTGGAATGATATCGCAAAGGTAGCAAGTATTTTTCAAACAGTGATAACATTGCAGGCGATGTTTTGTCGGAGCGTTGCCTTACGGCCATAATCTTTGAGAACCCACTCAACAAGGTATTCAAAGGTAACTCAACAACCTGTTGTTGTAAAAGGCGGGGAGTGAAAGATTGGAGTTTACTTGTCAGTTCCAGCAGCGACATTTTTGTCGTTGGTGGGTTTATCAACAAAGTACCAGATGACAATCCAAAATACAATTACGCAGATGAAAGCCACAAGAAAAGTAGTGTCGGCGAGTTGTCCGTGCTTCGAAAAGTTCACGATGCCATGAAATGCAGCACAGAACAGCAGCGAGTGAGTATCTGTGACGACCTTTCCAATTCCCCATGAGGCAAAGAGCAGAAGTAAGAAAAACGGCAAGATGTTGCGCGCGTTCAAATCTAAATGCCAGAGGAACCACATCACCGTGATAATGAGGACATATTGCCACACGGGTAATCCTTTGAGTTCATTCTGTAAGAATCCTCGCCAGCCATATTCCTCGAGGAGTCCGTATACAAATGCCATGAAGCAAATTACAGCAGTGTCCAATCCACCGATTATGCCGAAAACGAGGCATGGCACTGCTATTGTGGCAATGGATTTCCAAACCGACTTGCCTGTGATGGTATATTCGGTCTTGCGTTTGAAAATGGCCATAGCAACAAGTGCTCCAATGATAGGCCCAAGACCAGTGGAAAGTTCTAGTGCATAGTTCACCCCATGGGACGGGTACTTGTTGCCGAGAACAATTGTTATTAGGCGCAGAGTTAAGGCTATTATATAAAACGTAACTATTGCGCCCCAGTGAATGTTTTTATAAACAGATCTCATCCTTTTGCTCTCAAATCGATTTATCGTTCTGATTTGACTGCAAAGTTAGGTGTTTTTCTCTATCGGCGCCTGTTCTTCGGTGGTTTTATTGCTCATCAGCCGCGGATAATCGCCTTGCGCTTGGTTGGATAAACATGGCGGCACCTCGGCATATTTTCTTACCTTTGATAAATGGCTGTTGCAATATTATACGAAAACTGCCATCCTTGGTTCTCCCAAAACCCAATATTTCAAGTGGGGTGTCAGGAAAAATTTGATTGTAGAGTTCTATTTTCTGAAGAAGTGCTTCAAGATCTCCATCAGAAGCAATGGCACTAGTTGCCTTAATGACATAATTACCGTCTTTACTACGATGAACAATAGATTCAGAAGCTTCGGCTATCTTTTCTCCATATTCACTAACAAGATAATCATCAAGAGTGCCTTCTTGGGCATAATCATTCCACCACCACCCGTTTTCCTGTGCCCATTGTTGGAGGGCACGTTCTTTCAGTCTTCTTTCTCTGTTTCTTGCTGTGAATTCTCCGAGGGGTGATAAGGTGCCATTACTTCGTCGCATTGAGCCTTGAACTCTTCTGGCGATAATGGATGCTGCTGCATACGCTTCACTGCTTCTGCTCGTTTCCGACAAGCCTCTTCCCAGGAT
>CACZNP010000076.1 GCA_902782545.1 uncultured Bacteroidales bacterium | reverse complement strand
TGTCAAGTCGGTGGTTGAGGCCGTGCAGATGTCGAAGGCCGGACTCACCGACGAGAACAAGCCATTGGCAAGTTTGCTTTTTGTGGGGCCCACTGGCGTAGGAAAGACCGAAGTGGCGCGCGTTTTGTCCCAGGAACTGGGTGTGGAACTGGTGCGGTTCGACATGAGCGAGTATGTGGAGAAACACACGGTGGCCAAACTCATTGGTTCGCCAGCGGGCTATGTGGGCTACGAGGACGGTGGCCTGCTCACCGATGCCGTGCGTCGTGTGCCCGACTGCGTGTTGTTGCTCGATGAGATTGAAAAGGCGCACGATGACATCTTCAACATCCTGTTGCAGGTCATGGACTATGGCGTGCTCACCGACAACAAGGGCCGCAAAGCCTACTTCCGCAATGTGGTGCTCATCATGACCAGTAACGCCGGGGCACAGTATGCCTCGCAAGCCTCGGTGGGTTTTGCCTCGAGCATGACGACAGGCAAAGCCATGCTCCAGCAGGTTAAAAAGACATTCAAGCCCGAGTTTATCAACCGCCTGAGCGGCATCGTTGTGTTCAACGATATGGACGACAAAATGGCGCGTCTCATCCTGGACAAGAAATTGCGTGAACTTGACGATCGTCTCAAGAGCCGCAAAGTCACCATCACGCTCACCGACGAGGCCCGCGACCTGTTGCTGCGCCAGGGCTATTCGCGCGAGTATGGTGCCCGCGAGATGGACCGCGCCATCCAGCAGCACCTTAAATCGCTGCTGATGCACGAAATACTCTTCGGCTCGCTCAAGGGTGGGGGGCATGCCACCATCACTGCCCAGGAAGGCGAACTCAAACTCAAGTAGAAAAGGAGAGTCGGGATGATTTTTCATTTGGACCCAGATATTGTCGGTTTCCCGGACCCACGGTTGGGCGACCCCGATGGCTTTTTTGCCGTGGGAGGTGCCTTGACGCGCGAGTGGTTGCTTTTGGCTTACAGCAACGGCATTTTCCCGTGGTTCTCGTTTCGCGACTACGATGAGCCGTTGTGGTGCTGTCCCATGGAACGCTTTGTGATTTTTCCCGACGAAATCCACATCTCTCACTCGTTGCGTTCGCTCATCCGCAAGCAGCGTTACCAATTCACCATCAACGGTGACTTTGAGCAGGTGATTGTGGCCTGTGCCCATGCGCAGAACCGTTACAACCAGTGTGGGGCATGGCTGGGCGAGGACATCATACGTGCCTATACCGACCTGCACCGTGAGGGTTACGCTGCCAGTGTGGAGGTGTGGGAAGGAGAACGTCTGGTGGGAGGACTGTATGGGGTGACGATAGGCACTTTTTTCATTGGCGAGAGCATGTTCTCGCTGGTGCCCAGTGCGTCAAAACTGGCTATGGTCGTGCTTGCGCGCTACATGGGCGAGCGCGGTCTCACCCTTATCGACTGCCAAATCGAGACACCCCACCTGCGGTCGATGGGCGCCCGCTACATTTCCTACGATGACTACATGTCGTTGCTTCACTGACCGTTCGCAAGACTCATGCCGCAACGCGGTGAAAATAAATTTGCAAGTCATTGGGCTTTTCAGTAACTTTGCCAAAGTATTAGAGTATTGCTGAAAACCATGACAACCTTTGACGAACTTAAAAACTATTTGAAAACCTCTAAAACAGCCCGTTGTGTGGCTGTCGTATGGCCTGCCGATGATGATACGATTGAGGCCTGTGTACAAACCCTCTCACACGAAGTTGCCCGCCTGGTGATGATAGGTTGCCGCGACATCGTTGAGAACGATGAGCGTCTGCAACCCTATGCTTCAGTCATCACTGTTCTTGATGCCGAAACTCCCGACGATGCCGCATGCAAGGCTGTGACTATGGCCCGACAAGGCGAGGTCCATGCCATCATGAAAGGCTTGATCAACACCGACAACTTATTGCGTGCCGTGCTCAACAAGCAGACCGGCATCCTCGTTCCCGGCAGTGTGCTCACCCATGTCTCGGTGGCCCAAATCCCGACTTACGACCGCTTGTTGCTGTTCTCGGACAGTGCAGTGATTCCATATCCCACTCACGAGCAGCGCATCGTTCAGGTGCAGTGTTTGGTGCGCATGTGCCGTCGGCTTGGCATCGAAACCCCGCGTGTGGCCCTGGTGCATTGCAGCGAGAAAGTGAACGAGAAGCATTTCCCGCACACTGTGAGTTACCGAACCATCGTCGAAATGGCCGCGCAAGGTGAGTTTGGGCCTTGTGTGATTGACGGTCCACTCGATGTGAAGTGCGCTTGCAACGAGCATAGTATGCTTGTCAAGGGCATTCATTCGCCCCTTGAAGGGAAGTCCGATGCCCTGGTCTTGCCCGATCTCGAGGCTGGCAATGTGTTTTATAAGACCTTGACCCTGTTTGGCGATGCACAAATTGCCGGCATACTGCAAGGTGCCCAAGTGCCAGTGATTGTTCCCTCGCGTGGCGACAGTGCCGCCAGCAAGTTCAACAGCATCATGCTGGCCGTGCTTTAATCCGTAATCTTTTTATAACCATAACCTTAACCTTAACCTTAACCTTAACCTTAACCATTAACCTTCCACTATGCTAATCTTAGTCATCAACCCGGGCTCCACATCCACCAAGATTGCCGTCTTTGAAGACGACAAGCCCTGCCTGTCGCGCAGCATACCCCACTCGCCCGAGGATTTGGCCCCATTTAATGTGATTACCGACCAAATCGATTTCCGCAAACAACTTGTCATTGATGCCTTGAAAGAAGCCAACATTCCCATGCGCTTCGATGCCATCATTGGTCGTGGCGGCCTTGCCAAGCCATTGACCGGCGGCGTCTATGCCATCAATCAACGGATGATTGACGATGTGCTCAAGGCCCTGCACAAGCATGCCTGTGACTTGGGTTGCATCATAGCCAGAGACTTGGCGCACGAGTCGGGCGACTGCCCTTGCTTCATAGCCGACCCGGTCGTTGTCGATGAACTCAACGACTATGCGCGCATCAGTGGATCGCCGCTCTTGCCGCGTGTCAGCATTTGGCATGCGTTGAATCAACGTGCCATTGCCCGTCGGTATGCCCATGATGTGGGAAAACGCTACGAGGACTTGAACCTTATCGTCTGCCACTTGGGAGGGGGTATCTCGGTTGCCGCCCATGACCACGGACGCGCTGTCGATGTCAACAACGCCCTCGATGGCGAAGGACCCATCGCACCCGAGCGGGCCGGAACGCTGCCTGCGGCCGACCTGATCCGCTTGTGCTTCAGCGGCAAGTTCACCGAGCAGCAATTGCTCAAGCGCATTTCGGGTGAGGCTGGAGTCACTGCCCACCTGGGCACGAACAACATGCTGGAGGTGGAGCATCGCGTGGAAGCCGGCGACAAGCAAGCCGAACTCATTTTCAACGCCATGATCTATCATGTGGCTAAGAGCATCGCAGCCCAGGGTGCAGTGTTGTGTGGCAAGGTCGACGCCATCCTCATCACTGGTGGCATGGCCCGTTCGGAGTATATTATGAGCCGTCTGCACCAGCGCATCGACTTCCTGGCCCCCGTTCACTGCTATCCAGGTGAATATGAGATGGAGGCGCTGGCAAGCAATGCCTTGGCTGTTCTGCTTGGACAGACCGTCGCCAAGGAATACGTCTGAGAATGCCTTAACGCTTGTTGAAACCAACAACAGTGCGACGAAAAGGACCAATGGGCCTATGGGACGATGAGTCCTGTAGGTCCATTTATCATGAAACGCAAGGGTGCGTGTTTCTGTGCATATATTATATTTGGCGATTTTTTTAAGGTGATATCACACAATTAACATATTTTTTTGTATATTTGTGGTTGTTATTCATAAACCTTTTTTATTAACCATTTAAAACTACCAAAGCAATGAAGAAATCATTACTGTTTGCCGGGTTTGCTGCAATGGCATTGTTTGCCGGAGCGCAAAACCCGTTCGCTTACAACATCAGCAACGAACCTGTTGCGGCTGATGCTACCGAGATGACATTGCACTACACGCTCAATGCCGACGCAGTGAACGTGGGTGTCACGTTCTACGCCGATGGCGTGGAAGTGTCGAAAGTGGCCATCAACGGCGAGAACACCAAGGGCGAGCACAGCGCCACCGTGTCGCTCGAAGGCCTGCCCACGGGCAAGGAAATCACCTGGGCCGTCTTCGCCGAGGGACAAGCGCTGGAAGCACCCACCG
>CACZNP010000075.1 GCA_902782545.1 uncultured Bacteroidales bacterium | reverse complement strand
GCAGATAACCTTCTCCAGCAACGCAAAGCCCTGCGTGAAAAGTTCACTGCGAGTGTGGATATGGCCGCTGCGCATGCCGACACCCCGTCGTCCAAGTCCGATCAGGAATTCCTCAACAAGTTGGTGAACCTCATTCATTCCCAAATGAGCAAAGGCGATATCGACATTGATACCATTGCAACCGCTATGGGATTGAGTCGCAAGCAGATGAGGGTGAAGGTTCAATCCCTCACCGGTGAGTCGACATCGGTCTACGTGCAACGAGTGCGCATGGGCAAAGCCCAGCGATTGGTGCGCACCACCAGCGCATCGATAGGCGAAGTGGCTCAGAAGTGCGGTTTTCAGGATGTGGCCCATTTTTCGCGTGCATTTAAACAATTCTTTGGAGTGACACCCTCACAATACCGTAAGAATGTAGATTGACCTCGTTGCTTAAAACAAAAACACATATTCACCTAAATACTAATAAACTATGATGAAAAGATTGATTGTAAAAACCGTTATCGCTATCGCAGTGATGGCACTGGCAGTGCCCGCCAATGCTCAATTCGGTGGTTTGGGCGGAGCCATCAAGGCCCGAGCCAAGAGCAAAGTGGAGGAGAAAGTGCGCCAAAAAGCGTATCAAGCCACCAATCCCAAGAACGTTGCCGATGAGATTACGAGTGCTATCCCCGAGAAAGGCGATGCTCAAGAACAACTCGAATGCAAAGTGAGCGGCCATGACTACAAAATGAAAGGAAAAATCAACCACGGCAAGTGGTCCAAGCACCAGAGCAGCACCGTTACATTCACGCACATCCCCGCCACCCTTGATGAATTCAAAGAAGTGCAAAAAGTGCTTGGCACCGAACCACAAGGGGCTGTAGCCTTGCAAGTGATGGCTTTTGAGATGTTCCGCCGCGACCAGCAACTGGGCACCGAGGCACTGAAACTGAACAACACACCCACCAATCTGTCGTCCACATTGCGCCAACTCAAGGAAGTGCTGGGTCCCGATGACAGTTATGCCCGTCCCTATCTTGCGGCAGCCTTGATGCAAGGCGCCAACCCTGCCAATGCCTATACTCCTGCCTATCCTTATCAGGTGAAGATGAAAGTGGACCCCAATAAGAAGTATCAGGAGAGCGAGTTGCTCGATGGAGTGGTTATCTACCTGCTCATCGACAGTGAAGGTTGGGACACCAACTGGCGCGGCGTGGAACTCGTCCGTCCCGAGGATGCTCCTTACTATTTGGTGAGCAACTGTCCTGCCATGTACACCCAGTGCAAGAAGATCAAAGGTAAATTTGCCGGTCTCAAATAAACTGTTACTGCCATGAAGACATTTGGAATGATATTGGCGGCCGTTCTTCTTGTGGGCTGCATAGCGGCGCTGATGAGTTGTAAATCGGTGGCCGAGGAAAAGAAACAGGCGCCCAAAGGTCAACTCAAATCCTATGAGTACACCCACTCTGGAACGATGGCACAACCGTTTAGACGTTATGAATTGAAAGAGATTTCGCCCGACACCGTGCAGTTGGCCATTGACGGAATGTCGGTCGATGTGGCCGACACCATCGTGGTTCCCCGCGAAGTCCTCAACGAGGTGGGCCGCATCATTATCGAAAGCAAAATGTACGAATACAAGCCCAGTTACAGGCCAGATTTTGAAGTGCTGGATGGTGAGGGCTGGCATTTCTTTGCCGCCTACGACGACGATACCTGGCTCAGTTCGGGAGGTAGCAACGCATGGCCCAGCGATGCCGCAGGGTTGTTCACAATCACCAATTATTTGGATTCCTGCATGGTCAAGTATAGGAAATGATCCAATGACAAGTGAAACAAAAAACGCTGGAGGTCATGTGACTTCCAGCGTTTTTTGAGGTCGGTAGCGGATTCGAACCGCTGTGCCCGGTTTTGCAGACCGATGACTAAACCACTCATCCAACCGACCGTGTTTCGCCATTAGCGACTGCAAAGATACAAATTAATTGTCAATTATCAATGGGCGATGCGTGTTTTTTTTCATGGAGCGCGTTTTTGTGCCTTTTTAGCCCGAAACAGATGGATATATCACAGAACACCGCTTGATGAAAACAAGAGAGAGCGATCAAAGTGACCGCTCTCTCAGTGTTGGATTAGATCAATAAGATTTGATTTATGATTAAATACAATTGCAAAGTTATAAGTTTTCCCGAGAATTTGCAACCCACAGGGGCAAAAAACCTCGACAAACTGTCCCAGCCACTGATAATGATAGGTCAGAACTGGGCGTAGATGAATGGTTGTACGTCGGCTGCGGAGAAATGGATGACCAGTTGAACCACAGCGATGAAGATAATCAGTTTGAAAATCCAGAACGAGTCGATGAAGATGTTTTTCAGATCCTCCATGACCCGCTTGGGCACAAAGTGCAGCGCAAAGGTGAGTGCCATCATGATGCACCATGTGGAACGCACACTGGCAAATACCGGGAAATAGGCTGGATCGAAGCGGGTCACTGTGCCGCTGATGACCTGCCACGCCGTTGTGAAACTGTCGGCGCGGAAGAAGACCCACAACAAAGAAACCACGACAAAAGTGATGAGCCAAGCCAAAAACTTGATCACGGCGGTGTCGGGAATCTTCTTGAGACCCGGCAAGAGAGCCTTGTGTAGGCACAAAGCCGCTCCATGCCCAGCCCCCCAGAAGATGAAAGTCCATGCCGCCCCGTGCCACAGTCCGCCAATGAGCATGGTGGCCATGAGGTTGCAATACTGGCGGAATTTGCCTTTGCGGTTTCCTCCCAGAGGGATGTAGATGTAGTCGCGTAGCCAGAAAGACAGCGACATGTGCCATCGCCTCCAGAATTCGGTGACGCTTCTCGACCGGTAGGGTAGGTCGAAGTTCACCCCCAGGTCAAATCCCATGACCGATCCCAGTCCGATTGCCATGTCGCTATATCCCGAGAAGTCGCAGTAGATTTGCATGGTGTATCCCAGGATGGCCATGAGCAGTTCCACACCGCTGTAGCCAGTTGGGTTTCCATAAGCAATGTTGACATATTGGGCGATATAGTCGGCCACCACCGCCTTCTTGAGCACACCAATCAAGAACATCCACAGTCCGCCGTATACCATCTCACGGCTGGCGGGTTTGTTCTCTCTCAACTGTGGCATGAATTCGGTGGCCCTGACAATGGGTCCTGCCACCAAGCAAGGGAAGAACGAAAGGAAGAACAGGTAATCGAGAAAAGAGTCGGTGGGTGTCAACTTGCCCTTGTACACGTCGACAACATAACTGATGGTGCGAAATGTGTAGAACGAAATTCCGATGGGCAGTACGATGTCCAAGGGTTGGAAATTGCTCCCCACCAGAGCGTAGAGGTTGGAGAGAGCAAAGTTGGTGTACTTGAAAGCCAACAAAGTGCCCGCCGACAGCACCAAAGAAGTGATCAGCAGCATCTTGCGCTTTCGCGTGGACTCCGTGCCGTGGATTTGTCGTGCCAGCCACCAGTCAATGAGCGCGGTTGTTACCAGAAGCAAGAAATACCACCCGCTGGACTTGTAGAAGAAGAACAGCGAGAAGGCCACCACAAAGAGCATCATCTGAGTGCGGCGGCGCTTGAGCAGTGCATAGAGTGGAAGAAACAGAATGGCAAGCACCCAGAACAGTCCACTGGAGAACATCAGCGGCTCGCCTGGAGTATAACTCAACTGAGCCAGCACGTTGTGCCACAAGGTTGTCAGGTCGTAATTCAGGTTCATGTGGCAATGGTCATTTGGCAGGTTGCAGGACTATGGTTCGGCACCGGGCTTTCGCCTCTTTGGGTACATTCAGTTTGATGGGATGTGCACCTGTTGTCATGACCCACTTGCACACACGGTCGCACCAAGCGGCGGCACTGGTGCGTGTGGGATGCGCGCCATCCTTGGCGCGGTCAAAGTGCTGCCCGTTGCTCAGGAAAAAACTGCCGTCGGCACACGACTCTTGGAGCATGTCGTTGATGCCGGTGTCGGGTTTCCAGTTGGGAGGACCAATCCACACATAGGGGATGTTTCCAATCTGCGAGAGCATATTGTCAAGATAACGTTGACGTTTTTTCTTGATGTCGCTCACAAAGAGTTCGTTGGCGCCCAAGCACACAAAAATGTAGTTAGGCTTGTGCTGGTTGATGAACTCTTTGAGTTTGGTCGTACGTCCCCACACCTCGGTGGTGCTGCTGTACCAAATCACATTCACCAGTGTGTGCCCGTTGTGCTTGGCATAGGCCGCCAAACGCGGTCCTAACCCCTCGAGCATCGAGTCGCCGATGAAGAGGATGGTCTTGCTGGTGGTGTCCATGGGAGCGCGCCAACCCTTGGGGTGGGCGAGTGCCGGTGCGGTGGCGGTTTGTTGCTTGCCTGTGGCCTTGCCAGTTGGCTGTTTGCGTGTGTTCACGCGCTTGTCGGTGGCTGCTTGAACAGGTGTGAACAAAGCCTCGGCAAACGATGCGGTCTTGATGGTTGTTGAGCCCACATCGATGCCGTCGGTGTTTACCGACAAACCGGCAAACACCGCCAGCGCTATGGTCAGTATGGCCAGCAGTCCGAGAAGAGGTTTATTCATGAGTTTTCGTCGGGAAGATTTCAATCATTATTTGCCAGGTAGCAGTTTGATGCCGATGCCCGGGATGTCGTGCAACGTGATTTTCCCGTTCTCAACCGTCATACCCGTGAATCGGTCGTTGGCGATGAGCAGGTTGCCGTCCAAATCGGCATAGTCAACCAGTGGTGAGAGGTTGGCAGCCGCGGTCACTCCGCACGAAGTCTCGGTCATGCAACCCACCATCACCTTCATGTCGAGAGCCCGCGCCAGAGTCACCATCTTATAGGCCTCGTGCAGTCCGGTGCTCTTCATGAGTTTGATGTTAATGCCGTCATAAACGCCCTTGAAACGCACAATGTCGGGCAGGCGCTGGAAGGCTTCGTCGGCAATGATGGGCAGCGGTGAGCGCTCGCGCAGCCAAGCCGTCTCGTCGATCATCTCTTTGTCGAAGGGTTGCTCCACAAACAGGCAATTGCGCTCGGCCAGCCAGTTGCACATCTCCAACCCATGTTCCTTGGTCTTCCATCCCTGGTTCACGTCGACACAAATGGGCACATCGGGCATCATCTCGCGGATGATGTTGATTGTTTCCTGGTCTTTGTCGAGTCCCATCTTGACCTTGATGAGTTTGAATCCCCGGCATTCTTCCACTTTTTGGCGAACCTTGTCCTCGGTATCGATGCCGATGGTCATGCTGGTGACCGGAGTGTTGTCGGGATTAAGACCCCAAATCTTGTACCAGGGCTGACCCATGATTTTTCCCAGCAGGTCGTGAAGTGCAATGTCCACACTGGCCTTGGCTGCACGGTTGTTGGGAGCCACATTGTCCACATAGGTGAGGATGTCCTCGATGCGGAACGGGTCGGTGAACTGTTCCAGATTGAGTGAGTTGAGGAATGTGGTCACGCTCTCTACGCTCTCGCCCAGATAGGGTGGCATGGAGGCCTCTCCGTAGCCGATGATGCCATCATATTCAAGTTTGACCTGCACATCGGGAGTGGTGGTGCGGCTGTAGCGTGCCAAATTGAAAGCATGACGCAATTTCAATTCGTAGGGCTCAAACGAGAGTTTGAGTTTGCCGGACAATCCGCGGTGGTTCACATTCACGCGTTTGCCGCGCTTGTTGCGTGCGGCATCAATTGAGATGGGTGAGGCGGCAGCCAGCGCCGTGAGTCCTGCTCCAACAATGAATTTTCGTCTGTCCATTATATTGTTATGTTTAAAGATTTATGTCGGTGTGATAACAAATTACAAAGATAATGTTTTTTTCAGAAATACCAAGGGTGTTTCTTGACGGCAGTGATGCCACGGGAGCCTATCTGCCCGTCGATGCGGCTGATTGAGAGTGGGGAATACAGGTAATCGGGCGATGCCGGATCAAGGCTGTTGACCTTCACCTGTCCCGAGCAATGGATGTAGCGCCCGTCGCGCAGGTAGATGCCCACGTGGGTCACTCGCCCGGTCTTGCTGTTGCCGAAAAACAGCAGGTCGCCCAGCCGCGCCTCTTGCCAGTCGTCAATCTTTAAGCCGGTCAGGGCTTGCTGCGAGGCGTCGCGCTGCACAATGATGCCGTTGGCCAGATAGCACACTTTCACCAGTCCCGAACAGTCGGTGACCTTGGTGCTGGTGCCCCCCCACAGATAGCCCGAGCCCAGCATCCGGCGAGCCACGCGCTCGATGAGTGCGCCATCAAAGGTTTGGTCGGCCCAGCCGGCCAGTTCGGCGACTTCGGTCTTGAGCACATAGCCCGTGCGGCCGTCGGGCGTGGCCAGTTGTAACCACTTGCCGCTCTCGCCGCGCCACTCCAGGATGTTGCCCATCACCAGGTCGCTCACTGTTTCATCGCCTTTCGGCTCGGTCACAAGCCGCGAGCCGTATTCCGTCACGACGAAACGCCGTGCGGAGCGCCAGGTGGCCATCTCGGCCTCGGTCTTATAGGCCAGCGAACTCACAGGCACCCAGGCGATGTAGTCATCGGGCATTTGCACCCGTGCCCACTCGCCGTCGATATCCAGCACATGCACAGGTTGTCCCATGAGGCCTTGGGTGGCCACTTCGGCGCTGTGTTTGCCTTGTGTGCGCAGGGTGGCGACCGACAGTTTCACCAGTGCCCAGTGTTTACTTGCCGGGACTGTGCTTTCAAGCACCACCAAATGATTCTTGAAGTCCTTGACGCCATGCTCACGCAGTCCGGCCTCGATGGCCGCGCTCTGTTGCATCGTACCCACGGTGCCCACCAGCACCGAGTTGCCGCTCTGGTTCACCATGCGCACATCCCAGATGGCTGTGCGGGCGTCAGGGGCCAACTCTTTTTTCATCTGGTCCAACACATTGTTTGTTTTCACTTGGGCGGTCATTACGCCCGTCAGCAGCAATGCGGCTGCCATGATGGTGAGTATTCGTTTCATTTTGTATTTGTTTGTTTGTCGTTCAGTCAATTGTCAAGTCATTCTCTATCAATGAACGGGTGTGATGCTGGAAACCGAGAGGTGAGAGTGCCAGACATCGTAGTAAAGGTTACCGCCCCGCCATTCCACCTCACCGGGCTGGAAGTCGACAGTCTCGCTGCGGATAAAGGTCTTGGGCGGGCTGAGGACATCGCCCACGGCCTCGTTGCTGGCCATGCGGTAGAGGTCGATGCCCGTGGTGTAGTAGTTCTCGAG
>CACZNP010000074.1 GCA_902782545.1 uncultured Bacteroidales bacterium | reverse complement strand
CTCATCGAATGCTCCCCGACGCGTGGAAGTTGATGGGAATGCACCTGTCAGTTCCAACTATACCTTGGGTGTGCTCGAGTTGGACGCAAATAATGGTGTGGTGACCGGCATTCAGGAATTCATTGAGAATGCCAAACCGGTGAAGGATGTGAAGTTCTACAATCTGCAGGGTGTAGCCAAGAGCGAGCCTTGGGACGGCGTGAACATCATCGTTCGCACCTTCAGCGACGGAACCCGCGACAGTAAGAAAGTAGTGTTCTGATTCTTGCGGAACACAATCCGTTCAACATAAGCGGTGGCGTGCCCCAGTGGTGCGCCACCGCTTTGTTTTCACACAGCAGGGCGCAGGCAATAAGTCAAATAAGTCAAATAGGGCTTATAAGTCCTATAAGTCCTATAAGTCCTATAACTCCTATAATGTGGATAAATGATGGGCTGCGATTAAAATCTTCACAAAAATAGTGAATATTCAATATTTTTATTTATCTTTGTCGAGCAAACAACAGTGAGTTGTTATGATAGTTGAGTACGACAAAGATTATCTGCTTGAATTGTACGAAAACGAAAGATGCAAGAACAAGCGTTTCCGATTTCAGCCACAGGTAGTGAGAAAGTACCAGCGTCGTATTGACACCCTGATGGCTGCTACCCGGCTTGAGGATTTGTATGTGTTCAATTCTTTGAATTTTGAGGCGCTACAGGGTTGTGATATGTATTCAATACGTATTGACAAGCAGTATCGCCTTGAGTTTAGGGCGAAGAATGCTCATAATGACTTTGTTGTGACTGTTTGCCGAGTGATAGATATTACAAACCACTACCAATGAATGATATGGAATCAATGAAACATCTGCCCACTCATCCCGGCGAGGTGCTGAAAGAAGAACTTGAAAGCCGGGGGATCTCTCAAAAACGGTTCTCGGAGTTGATAGGGGTGCCCTATACCATGCTCAATGAGATTTTGAATGCAAAACGAGGCATGAGCACCGATTTTGTGTTGCTGGTTGAGGCGGCATTGGGTATCAACCCGCAGATGCTGATAAATATGCAAAATCGTTACAATTTGGCTGTGGCCATGCGCAAAACATCCATGCTGAGCCGTTTGGAAAAAATTCATCGAGCCTGTGCTGCCATTTTGTGATATGATTTAGAGAAGGGTTTTGAAATGACAATCATGAGTGAAAAAAAACCAAAGGGATTGATGGGACGAATGCAGCAAAAAGGGCGGTTGGTGTGGTCTGTTGCTCTTGTTCGACCCGTTATATTGCTGGTTGGCTTGCTTGCTGGCGTGCTTGCGGTGAGTGCGGCCGGCAAGAAAGAGGTGGTGCTGGCGCCGTCCTATGCGTGGACGGTGAGCGAGCCACTGGGCCTGCGCTATGCGTCGACAATCGACACGCTGTTCGAGGGCTACCATCGTGTGGCCGTACCCTGGCTGCCCAGTGCGGCATGGGCCACGACTGGCAACTACGGCGGGCCGGGACAGAATCAGGTTTTCATGGAGCGTCCATTGACGAGCGACTTTTTTGTGGAGGATGCCATTGCCCCCTGGCTGCACACGACTGCCACGCACCGTTTCTACAACACACGCATTCCCATGACCTTGCTCAGCCACACCACCGGCGGCAACAAGTACAGCAACCAGGACCGCACGCAGGCAGTGTTCTCGGGCAACGTGAACAAGGCCCTGCAACTGGGAGCGAAACTGGATTACATCTACTCCAAAGGCTCCTATGACTACCAGGCCGACAAGGATTTCACATGGGGCCTGAACGCATCGTACACCGGCGACCGCTACGAGTTGCAGACGTTCTTTGATCACTACAGTTACACCACCAAGGAGAGCGGTGGCATCACCGATGACCGCTATATCACCGACCCCGCCACTGTGCAGGGCGGTGACACCCGTGTGGACAACAAAACCATCCCCACTCACTTCACCGCCACTCACAACACACTGAGTGGAACCCATCTGTACATGAACCACCGATACAAGGTGGGATTTTACCGTTACCGGCGTGACTCGATCACCGACACCATCATTTCGCGAACCTATGTGCCCGTGACCAGTTTCATCTGGACCATGGACTATAAGAACAACCGCCACAAGTTCTTGAATGAGAGCGGCTTGGAGGATACCCTCTACTATGACCACACCTATCTGGGATTGGGCGGTACCGACGAAACCACCAAGATGTGGCGGCTGCGTAACACCGTGGGCGTGTCGTTGCTCGAAGGTTTCAACAAATATGCCAAGTTCGGTTTCTCGATTTATGGAACGCACGAGGTGCGACGGTTCACCCAGGTGGCCGATACGATCACCGGCACCGTGGAAGAATTGCCCAAGGGCTTGGATGCCGTTCCGGTGCATGTGCCACCCAGCAAGACCCAGAACCTGGTGTGGGTGGGCGGACAATTGACTAAGCAACAAGGCGCCCTGTTGCGCTACAATGCCACGGCACAGTTTGGTGTGGTGGGCGATGTTGCCGGCGAGGTGGATGTGAACGGTGATGTCTCGACTCGCTTCAAGTTGGGCCGCGACACGGCCTGGGTGCGCGCCTACGGCTATTTCAAGAATCTGTCAGTCCCATATTTACTCAACCACTTTGTGTCGAATCACTTCATTTGGGAAAACGACTTTGGCATGACCCAACGGATGCGCGTGGGGGGCGAGGTGAACTTCCCATTGTCGTGGACGCGCGTGAACGTGGCTTACGAGACGCTGAAAAACCACATCTACTTCGGTGCCGATGGGTTGCCCGTTCAACACAGCGATGCCGTGCACGTGTTCAGCGCTACGATCAACCAAGACTTGCATTGGCGCGCCCTGAACATGGAGAACCGCATCACCTTGCAGACCAGTAGCAACGCCGACGTGTTGTCGTTGCCCTCGTTGTGCCTATATTCAAACCTGTATGCCCAGTTTGTCGTGGCGCGTGTGCTCCATGTCCAGTTGGGAGTGGACTGCAACTACTACAGTAAATACTGGGCTCCGTCCTACACACCGGCCACGATGACATTCCACACACAGAACGAGAAAAAGTGTGGCGGGTTTGCGATGATGAACCTGTATGCCAACTTCAAGTTGAAGCGTGCCCGTTTCTTTGTGTCGTGGAACCACTTCAACCAGGGCCTGTTTGGTGGGAAAGATTACTTCTCCATCCCGCACTATCCACTCAATCCGCGCCGTCTGCACCTGGGTGTGAGCGTGGACTTTGCCAATTGAAAAAAACTTCTTCATTCATAGCCAATTGTTAATTTATTTTTGTAACTTTGGCGTGTAGAATAAACCATTAACCTTTTAAACTAACAGAACAATGATTATTGGCGTTCCAAAAGAGATTAAGAACAATGAGAGCCGTGTGGGTTTGACCCCTGCGGGAGTTGCCGAATTGGTTAAGCACGGTCACACAGTGTATGTGCAGCACACTGCTGGCGAGAACAGCGGATTTGCCGATGCCCAGTATGAGGCCGTAGGGGGCAAGATTTTGCCCACCATCGAGGACGTGTACGCCGCTGCCGAGATGATTGTGAAGGTGAAAGAGCCTATCGCACCCGAGTATCCGCTGGTGCGTCCCGGACAACTGGTGTTCACCTATTTCCACTTTGCCAGCGATGAGGAACTGACACAAGCCATGCTCAAGAGTGGCGCCGTTTGCCTGGCCTATGAGACCGTGCAGACCCCCGACCGCCGCTTGCCATTGCTCGTGCCCATGAGCGAGGTGGCCGGCCGCATGGCCGCCATCAATGGTGCCTACTACCTGCAGAAGACCAAAGGTGGCAAGGGTAAACTCATTGGCGGTGTGCCCGGTGTGAAGCCCGTGAAAGTGATGGTGCTGGGTGGCGGTGTCGTTGGTGAGGCCGCTGCACGCTATGCCGCTGGCATGGGTGCCGAGGTGATCATTACCGACGTGTCGCTGCCTCGTCTGCGCCAACTCGATATTGAGATGCCCGCCAATGTGCACACGCTGTACTCCAGCGAGCACAATATCCGTCAGGAGTTGCATGATGTGGACATTGTCATCGGTTCGGTGCTCATTCCCGGTGCCAAGACACCGTATCTTATCACAAAGGATATGCTCAAAGACATGGAGCCCGGTACCGTGCTCGTGGATGTTGCCATTGACCAAGGTGGCTGTTTCGAGACCTCGCATCCCACCACTCACAGCGACCCCGTTTACGAAGTGGACGGTATCCTGCATTATGCGGTGGCCAATATTCCCG
>CACZNP010000073.1 GCA_902782545.1 uncultured Bacteroidales bacterium | reverse complement strand
CTGTCACAACTCCATCAATTGCGTGGCCGGGTGGGACGGGGCGCCGACCAGTCGTACTGCATCTTGATGACCAAGTATCAGATTGCCGCCGATACCCGTCACCGCTTGGAGGTGATGACCCGCACCACCGATGGTTTTGTGGTGGCCGAAGAAGACCTCAAGCAGCGTGGCCCAGGGGATATGGAAGGCACGCAGCAAAGTGGCATACCCTTCACGCTGCGCATTGCCAATTTGGCGCAAGACGGGCAGATTGTGCAAATGGCACGCCGAGAAGCACAAGATATATTGGATGCCGACCCCGACTTGCAGTCGCCCGATGGACGACGGATGGATGCACATCTGCACGAACTTTTCGACAAGCAAGTGGATTGGTCGCAAATCAGTTGAATTTCAGGTTTTTAAAGAGCCTTGTTTGCAACTGGAAACCAATGTTTACACTTTTTAGTGCAAGAATTAGTGCTTGTTACAAAATAATTCGCTAATTTTGAGCGTTTTTATGATGTTTAGTTTTGAAAAAGATGAAAAAAATACGCTCAATTTTCGGATGGATAGTGGCAGCCGCTTTGCTGGTGGGAACCTGCCAAGTGGCCCAAGCGCAGCGTTTGCGTGATGCCAGTGGTAATGTGACGGGTAGCGTGCGCAGCGATGGCACCATCTGCGACCGCTCGGGCAACAGTGTTGCTCGCATCGACAACAGCGGCAACATCCGTGACCGCAGCGGCAACACCGTGGGCCGTATCGACAGCAACGGAAGCATCCGTGACAAGTCGGGCAACAGTGTGGGCAAGGTCGACAGTGACGGCACTGTACGCGACCGCAGCGGCAACTCTGTGGGCAAGGTCGATAGTGACGGGACCATCCGCAATAAGTCGGGCAACAGCGTGGGGCGTGCCAGCGGTGTGAAGCGTGAGTGGGCCGCGGTGCTCTTCTTCTTCGACTTCATCTGACATCGAAACCCATCGTCTCACTTTTTTACATTAACTTCTAACGCAAGCGAATGAGTATACGCAATTATATCATGGCGGCAGGAATCATTGCCATGTCAATGACAGCCAACAGTGCACAGGCACAAAACCTGCAATCCGTTTCCAACTACAGCAAGATGCATTCCAATCTGCTGGCGAAGCAGAACCGCATCCAGGACCAAATCAAAGTGGAAGAGGCACAGCGCTATGCGGCCGACCTCTATGAGGAAGTGGAACCCGAACCCGATATCTACACCGAGGGGTGGGAGAGTGGTTTGGTGAACCCTTATAAGGACAGCCAAGTGCCTAATTCCAAGGTTATCAATGTTACTGGATACACGATGCCTGTGAAGGGCAACTACGTGACCTCGCACTATGGCTATCGTCCGGCATTCGGCCGCACCCACAAGGGCGTGGACTTGCGGGCAGCCATGGGCGACACCGTGCGCGCCGCATTCTCGGGCCGTGTGCGTCTCACCAAGTATGAGCGCGGAGGCTTTGGTTTCTATGTGATCGTGCGCCATGAGAACGGGTTGGAAACCGTCTATGGTCACTTGTCGCGTTTCCTTGTCCAGCCCGACCAGTATGTGAAGGCCGGCCAGCCCATCGCACTGAGTGGCAACACAGGTCGCAGCACTGGCCCGCACCTCCACTTCGAGACCCGTTTCATGGGTTATGCCATCAATCCCGAAGCCATTTTCGACTTTGAGAACCGCACCACCCACACCGACAATTACACCTTTAACAAGAGTAACTACACGCAGGCTCGCAACTACTCTCCCAGTGCCCGCTACGCCTCGGTGCGTCACAGCGCCAGCGGCAAGTCGCGCGTGAGCAAAGGCCGTCATTCCGGCGGTCGCACGGCCACCCGCAGCACCTACAAGGTTCGCAAGGGCGACAACTTGGGCAAGATTGCGGCCCGCAACGGCACCACGGTTGCCAAACTCAAGAAACTTAATGGTATCAAGGGCAACAAAGTGCAGAGTGGAAAAGTGCTTCGCACAAGGTAATTGAATTAGATAATAAAGAAAAAAAGAGAGCATACCCGTGTGGGAATGCTCTCCTTTTTTTGCCGTTTCTTGAGACGGATGTTGATCGTCGTCTCAAAGAATCTCTTCGATGCGGCCGTCGGGGCCGATGATAAATGTGTTGGAACGTCCGTCCAGGCGCCAGGCCTTGGTGAGTTCCTCTTGCTGGGCCGAGTCGGCATGGAATTGCGATTTCTTGTGCAACCGGTCCATGCGGATGGCCATCTGATAAACGCCCTCGCTACGGTCCATGTTCACCGACAGGTGTGTCATGCCGTCGTGGGTGCTGTTGCGGTCATGCTTCATGTTCGACAGGCGCGACTCCACGTCGGTCGTCGACCAAAAAGTGACCATCACCCGTTGTCCACGCAATTGCTGCAACGAAACGGTGCTGTCACCACGCTCCACTGTGAAGTTGGGAGCCTGGTAACCCACGCGACTGTCGGCCATCTGGTTGTTGTAGGCCGAAGTGAAGAGCGTGAGCAATGCCATCGTGGCAATGGTGATGAAAATTTTGTTCATTTAACCCTTCTTTTAATTAATACCTCAAGACCTGTGCTGCGAAATCCATCGTGAGTGCAGGCCTTTGCCGATTTTCGGCGTCCTCTTGTGCGAATCAATTTCTCTCGCTTTGGGACCGCAAAATTAATAAAAAAATATTTCATGGCAAAATCCAATGTGTTAATAAATTTGTAAAATATTGAAATTGAAACCATTGTGTGGTCGAGCGGCGAGGGTTGTAAAATATTAAGTCGGGAAATTAACTTAAAATGTTAACACTTCGCTGGCATGGGCGTTTGCGTAGGTGTTTGTTGTTGTTGAAGAGAGTAGTTTTTAACAATTACAAAGTGTAAGGCTGACTGTTAAATTGTTGTCCCTAAAAAATGAAAAAATTGCGCACTTCAGAAAAATTTTCTACCTTTATCGTTCAAAAACTCAATTTTGCAAGTTATGGCCAGAATCAAAATCAGTAACGAATGGTGGACGGCTCCAGCCGAAGCCGAAAACGGTCGGGTGATACTTGTCACTGGGCGGCGCGATATGGAAAATGTGATGGCAACGGGCAAATATATCTACCGTGTGGAGGTGACGTGGCCTTATGACGGCGATGACAAGGGCATGCCCGATTATCGCACCGGCCGTCTCATGGGTGAGGTGCATGATGCGATGGCGGCCCTCTTCGATGCTGACCCCTCGGCGGCTGTCATGACCGGTGTCTATACAGGGGACGGCCAGCGCAATTGGGTGTTCTATGCCTGCAGTCTTCATATCTTCCAGAGGAAAATCAATGAAGCCCTCGCCTCGTTTGATTTGTTGCCTCTGGAGTTCCATGCCGAGGAAGACCCCGACTGGCTGGAGTACCGCGAGATGCGGGAGACCGAGATTCCCGATGGTGAGGAATAGCGTCTGCCACTCGTGTGGGCAGTATAATATAATAAGGTAAAAACGGGCTGGCAAACTCGATGAATGGTTTGCCAGCCCGTCTATTTGTGAAACTGTGCTCTGAATTACATGTTCATGCCGCCGTCCACTTGGAACACTTGTCCAGTGATGTAACTCGACATGTCGCTGGCCAGGAAAGTGGCCACATTGGCGATGTCGTCGACGGTTCCTCCCCGACGCAGAGGGATTTTCTCCACCCATTCTTTGCGGATGTCATCGGGCAGGGCGGCTGTCATGGCCGTCTCGATGAAGCCCGGTGCAATGGCATTGGCGCGAATGCCACGGCTACCCATTTCCTGTGCCACACTCTTGGCCAGGGCGATGAGCCCGGCTTTGGATGCTGCATAATTGGCCTGTCCGGCGTTGCCGTGCACGCCCACCACGCTGGCCATGTTGATGATGGAGCCGGCGCGCTGACGCATCATGATGGGTACCAGTGCGTGGATAAAGTTGAATGCGCTCTTCAGGTTTACGGCAATCACGGCATCCCATTGTGCCTCGGTCATGCGCAGCATGAGCGAGTCCTTGGTGATGCCTGCGTTGTTCACCAGGATGTCGATGTGTCCGAACTCCTCTTTCACCTGTGCCACAACGGCCTCGGTCTCGGCGAAATTGGCGGCGTTGGAAGCGTAGCCTTTTGCTTTCACTCCCAGTGCTGCAATCTCCTGCTCGGTTTGTTTTCCGTTCTCGTCGATGACGAGGTCGGTGAACGCAATGTCTGCACCTTCGCTGGCAAACTTCAGCGCGATGGCTTTGCCGATGCCTCGTGCGGCACCTGTGATCAAAGCGACTTTTCCTTCGAGTAATTTCATTGTTTCGTTTAGGATTTTGTGAAGATTTCTGACGGCGAAATTAGTCATTTCGTGCGACATGGGCAAATCCTGCCTAATAAAAACACCCACCAAGGTCTCCGTAGAGGGGAACACTGATGGGTGTTGATGCAGTAAAGGGCTATCCTCGAAACCCGCAGGCTGCGACAAGCCTGTGATTTACCAGGCAAACATGGGATAGTTGTGCATCAGGTCATTGACCTTGGCGCGCACACTGGCGATGACAGCGGGGTCTTCGGGTGCATGGAGCACAGTGTCGATGAGTTCGACGATGGGGCCCATCATGTCCTCTTTCACGCCGCGGGTGGTAATGGCCGGTGTTCCCAGTCGCAGGCCCGAGGTTTGGAAGGCCGAACGGTCGTCAAAGGGTACCATGTTCTTGTTGGCCGTGATGTCGGCAGCCACCAGCGCGTTCTCGGCCACCTTGCCGGTAAGGTCGGGGAACTTGGTGCGCAGGTCCACAAGGATGCAGTGGTTGTCGGTGCCTCCCGAGCAAATCTTGTATCCCTTGTCGATGAGCGCTTGCGCCATAGTTTGTGCGTTGGTGCGCACCTGCGTGGCATATTCTTTCCACGACGGCTGCAAGGCCTCGCCAAAGGCCACTGCCTTGGCAGCGATCACGTGCTCAAGCGGTCCACCCTGCACACCCGGGAAGACAGCGCTGTCGATGAGCGACGACATCTTGCGCACGACGCCTTTCTTGGTTGTCTTTCCCCATGGGTTGTCGAAGTCCTTGCCAATGAGGATGATGCCACCTCTCGGTCCACGCAGTGTCTTGTGGGTTGTGCTGGTGACGATGTGGGCATACTTCAACGGGTTCTCGAGCAGTCCGGCGGCGATGAGTCCGGCAGGATGGGCCATGTCGATCATGAGGATGGCTCCCACCTGGTCGGCGATGCGGCGCATGCGTGCATAATCCCACTCGCGGCTGTAGGCGCTGGCGCCACCCACAATGAGGCGTGGCCGCTCGCGCAGTGCCACTTCCTCCATCATGTCGTAGTCCACTCGTCCGTCGTCGGGCCGCACATTGTATTCACATTGCTGGAATACCAGTCCCGAGAAATTCACGGGGCTGCCGTGCGACAAGTGACCGCCGTGTGCCAGGTTCAGTCCCATGAATTTGTCGCCGGGTTTCAGGCATGCCATGAACACTGCCATGTTGGCCTGTGCGCCACTGTGTGGCTGCACATTGGCGTATTCTGCTCCAAAGAGCGTTTTGATGCGTTCAATGGCAAGGTTTTCCACCTCGTCCACGCACTGGCATCCGCCATAGTAGCGGTGTCCGGGATACCCTTCGGCGTATTTGTTGGTGAGGCAACTGCCCATGGCTTGCATCACCTGTTCGCTCACAAAGTTCTCGCTGGCGATGAGTTCGATGCCGTGTTGCTGGCGCTCGTGCTCGCGCTCAATCATGCTGAAAATTTCTTGGTCTCTTAACATAATGATGATATACGGTTAATTAGTTAATGATTATTGTCTTTCTTTGGGTTTCTTGCGCACACTCCATCCAAAATGACCCAATTCTTCGCCCAGGGTGTGGTAATGCCCGTGGCAGTAGGCAATCAAGTCGGCGCGGGCCATATCAAAGGCGCCGGTGGTGGGGTCGATGTAGCGGTCATCGGCAATCACATTCATCACCTCGGCCAGAAACATGTCGTGAGTGCCCAGTCGCACGATGTCGCGCACCTGGCACTCAATGCTCATGGGTGCTTCGTCGATGTAGGGTGCCGGCACGGTGACTCCCTTGACAGGCGTGAGCCCCATTTCCTTCCATTTGTTGCAGTCGCGTCCGCTGCGCACCCCACACCAGTCGGTGGCACGGGCCAGGGCGCGGTTGGTGAGGTTCAGCGTGAAAGCCATGTTGCGCTCCACGATGTCGTGGCTGTGTCGCTCGGGTCGGATGGAGACGTAGCACATGGCAGGGTCGCTGCACACGGTTCCTGTCCATGCTGCTGTGAACAAATTGTATTCCTCGGGCACAGCTCCACAACTCACCAGCAAAGCCGGCAAGGGGTAAATCATGGTACCTGGTCTCCAGTTTTGTTTCATTTCACTGACAAAGATACGAAATAATAGTGTATTGAACAACTTTTTTCGGGAGCATGGTTCATTGATTCAGCAACAGGTTGACGAGGGCGGTGATGTCGGCAATGGAGGTTTCCCCGTCGCCGTTCACATCGCTGTGTTCATTGCCCGATTGCGCCATCAACAATGCCACCAGAGCCGTCACATCGGCGATGCTTCGCTCACCGTCACCGTTCACGTCGCCGGCGAAGCCTATGGTACGGTTCAACACGCCATCGACATAGTATCCGTGGTTCACATAGGCCAGGTCGGCGGTTTGGTTGTTGCCGTGGTTGCTGAAGATAAGCCCTGTGGGTATATTGTTGCCCCCGTAAGGCACGCTCCCTGTCCATTTGAAAATTTTACGGGTGCCATCGGCTGTTTTGCCCATGAGTGTGGCACTTTGTCCAGGCCAGGAACCGCCTGTAAAGTTCTTGCCACTGTTCCACACCCACAGGGTGACCTCGTTGCGTGAGGCCTCACTCTCGTAAAAGACCGACATTTCGTTGGGGTTGTCCACGGTGGGGATGTAGACAGGCAGCGATTCGATGTCAACCGTGTTTCCGCCACCTCCACCAGTCACATATTGTGTGGAAGGGTCGCCGTCCTCCTCGGTGCCGTCATAGGGCAACAGGGTGGGGATGTGCTTGGTTGTGCCGTAGAGGAACGGTCCGTCGTCGCCAATTTTTCCTGGCCCGTTGAGCACATAGATGCGATGGTTTCCCTTGCCGCTGAACGATGGCGTGGTGAGCGTTCCGCTGGTCACTGCGATTTCGTTGCCCGTGACGCAGTCACGGTAGGTGCCGTTGGGCACACCGGTGAAAGTGGCCGGGCCATTGAGTGCCACCAGGGCGTAACTGTCGATGTCGTCGGCCGTATAACGGCGCTTGAAAGCAAATCCGCTGTTGCTCTTGCAATCCTTTTTGGAATACTGCCCCTTGCGCAGTGCCGGCACGGCTGCGCGGATGGCGTTAAGCCGTTGCAAGTGATGCACGAGCGGGTGGCTCAGCGTGGCGGCGACGTTGCCGCTGGCCGATGCCACTTGCCCGAAGTCGGTGACCGTCACATCGCCCTTGAGGTAGCCGCCGTAATAAGCCCGGCCGGTGTCTTTCAGCGCCAGGTCGGTGCCTTTGTCAACGACGATACCCTTGCGGAACTCAATCTCGCTGCCGTAGTACAGGCACGGGATGCCCCGCATGGTGAACATGAGCGAAAGGTTCTCGGCCCATTGGTCGGTGCCTCCGTTGAAGCGAGAGAAACTGTCGGGTCCGTAATCGTGACTGTCCACATAGACTACATTGTAGGTGGCGTCGTTATAGTAGTTGTCTTTGTCCAAATAACTCCACAGACGGCTGGCACTCTGAAAATTCCAATGCACTGTGAAGTCAATCACACCCAGTCCGCTGGCTTGGCTGTAGTCGGGGGTGTGGTAGTTGTTGCCGCTGAGCCAGGCGTTGTCGCTTCGTGGCTGAGTGCTCTCGTTGCGGTTGGCGGCCTCTTCCTTGAGGCAAAGCGACTGGTTGGCCAGCGTAGCCGGGTCGGTCGACTCGTACACCTCCACGCCATTCCAGTACTCGCCCGTTTCGTTCCATTGGTCCAACAAATTTGCATCACTTTGCCAAGTGTAAAAATAGGGCGACAATGCAGGTTGACCACGATAAGTCACGTCGTTGAACCGGGCGCAGACCTCGGCAAACATGTAGAATGGGCAGCCGTTGAGCCGCTTGTGCTTGTACTGATTGCCAAGAGCGGTGAATGCGGGGACAAATGCCTTGTTGAAGGTGAGCCTGCTGATGTGGCCACCCGTGTCGATGCGGAACGCATCCACGCCCATTTTGATGAAAGTGCCGTAGCAGTCGATGAGGTATTGGTAGGTTTGAGGGTTCTCAGTGTTCAAGTCCACGCAGTCTCCTGCAATCTGCGCCCACCAGCGATTGGGCTCGTCCCAGTTGAAGTTGCCGTAGTGGTGCCACAGGTTGTGGCTGTCGTGGTTCACCCCATCGGTGTTTTTCATCTTGGTGAGGCGGTCGCTGTACTGTTGCGAGCCGGGCAAGTTCATGTAGTTGTCTTTGAGTTGTCCTCCTTGCGACAGGGTGTAGGGTACCATGCACTGCGTGAGGTCGCTTTGTGGCTTGGAGTAGTCGCGAGTGAAGAGTTTGCACAGATTCCCCTCGCCGAAATTTCCTGTGTGGTTCAGCACAATGTCGAGCACGATTTTCATGCCTCGGGCGTGTGCTGCGTCAATCAGGTCTTGAAACTTACAATCCTCGCTTTCAAGCCGCTTTTCCACTGTGCTGAAGTCCATGGCGTGATAACCATGGTAATCGAACCCCGAAGCGTTCTGCACCACGGGCGTAATCCACACGGCAGTGAATCCCAGAGCCTTGATGTAGTCCAGTCGCTCGATGAGCCCTTTGAAGTCGCCACGCCACTCCGGGTCGTGGTTGGCGGCATCCTTCGAGCCATCCCAGCAGTAGGTGTTGTTGTTGGCGTCACCGTCATAAAAACGTGTGGTGAGCACAAAATAGATGGTTTCGTCGCGGAAGTCGGTTCGCCCCCCTGTGAAGGCCGCCCATGTCGGTGTGCCGACAGCCGACACTATCAGCATGGCAGCAACGATGATGCGATGCAGTGAGTTTCTCATTTCTTGAATATCAATGTGTTTGTTTAAGTTACCTCAATTGTGTGACCACCGGCAGCAGCAATGCTTCCATCACCTCATAGCCAGCCCCGGTGGGGTGAACGCCGTCGTAGGTGAATTCGGCAATCAGGGCCCCGGTAGCGGGCACCACCATCTGCTTGTAGTAGTCCACATAGGGGATGGCATGGTCCTGGGCATAACGGCTGATGCGCTCGTTCAGGCTCGCAATCTTGGCAGGAGCGTCGGTGATGCTTGTGTTCCACACAAAGCCGTCGCTGGGCAGCACCGATGTGAGTACCACCTGGATGCGGTGCAGTCGTGCCAGTTCCACCATCGAGACGATGTTGCTCATGGTGAGTTCCTCGTTGTAGGGTCCCGTGTTCTCGGCAATGTCGTTGGTGCCGGCATTGATGACAACCACGCTGGGTCTCAGGTTGAGCACATCGAGCCGGAAACGTGCCACCATCTGCGAACTGGTTTGTCCCGACACACCCCGCCCGATGAGTTGGTTTTCAGTGAAAAACTGCGGGTGGAAGTCCACCCAGTCGTCGGTGATGGAGTTGCCCATCAGCACCACGCGGTGCCCCGTGTTCGGGATTTGTGCCAACGAGTCGTTCTGGTGTGCGTAGCGGCTGGTGTTGGCCCAGTCTTGTGCGTCGATGGAAAACATGGTCAACATGCAAAAGGTGAAAAGGAAAATGTGTCGGTGCATGGTTGTCAACGTTTTAAAAACTCTCCAAAAATACAAAAAAAGTGCATGATTTGAAAAATGTGTGCACTGTTTCTTGCTGTTTCGTCTCAACCCATGCGTTTCTTGACCGTGTAGTAGGCTTGCCGTGAGACGAATCCCGCTGCCTGCGCAATCTCTTCTTGGGTGGCCATAGGGTGCTCTTGCTTGTATTCTTCGGCATATTTCAGCCGCAGGGCGTTGATGTAATTGAAGAACCCCCCGAGTTCGTTTTTGAACACGTTCGACACATAGGTGCGTCCGTAACTGCACCGCTCAGCCACATCGTTCAGGGTGAGGTGCGAGTCCAAGAACAATTGCTTTCCTTCCACTTCATCCTTGATTTGGCTGATGATGAGTTCGGCGGTTTGTTGAGAGAACGGATTCTTGTTGGTGGATTGTTCATCGGCTTCCTCGGCTTCGCTCTCCTTCAGGGCCAATTCCACTGGGCGTTGCCGGTGTGGATGCAGAATGAGCACAATGAGGTAAGCATTGAAAGCCGACAAAAGGATGGCCATCACCCCCATGCACGCCCGACTGTCGGACAGAACAGTGGGCCACACGAGCAAGGTGAGGAACAGCGGAAAGTACAACGCCGTGTGTGCAAAACTCACCGGGAAATCGTCGGGATTGGAATAATTGTTGTTGATCACCTCTTTCATCTTTTTGTAGACCCACCACATGGAATAAGCGCACCACAGGGTGCTGGCGCCCCCCACCACATAGGCCACACCCATAAAAGTTTTGTGCAGGTTGTGAGGCAATTGCTGCCCAGGAATGATGGTGGCCACCAGTTGTGTGCCCAGGATGGCCAGTATGGGCAGTGCCAAGATGCGTGCCCATTTTTTCCATCCGTCCCATTGCTTGACCCCACTGCCAAAGTAGCCCATCAACAGCAGCGAGCACATGAATGTGATCATGATCAGGAAGTACATTTTCGCAAACATCCATGCCTCGTGGCTCGCTGGCCGCAATACAAAAGGTACGAGCAAAACAGGCGACAGCAGACAAAGCGTCATCTTGCGCCGGTTGGGGTAGTAGTAATCGGGCTCTTGGTCAAAGGGATGGCACATGTGAAACCAACGCAAGATCGCCGCAAAGACGCTCGACGTGACAAAGGTGCCAATGGCCAGGCTCAACAGATGTTCGTAGAAAGTCATCATTTCGACTGCAAAGATATTTAAAATTCTAATAAAAGTTGTAAATTTTGGTTTAATTTGTACTAAATGTTTCATTTTTGTGCCGAAAAAAGACGTTTTTGTACGCATTCGTACATCTTTGTTTTGATTGTTACCGTCTATTTTTTGAAATGGCAGTAATTTTGCATCGCTAAAAAAGGGTTCAAAAAGCATGGTTGTCCCATGTGTTTTTTTGTGTTGTGCATTAGGGTTTTTGAATCTAAGTATGAGCAATAGAAATTTCGAAAATAAAATTAATTTATATATAAATATGGTATTAAGCACTATTCAGAAAATGGAAAAGATGTATTTGAAAAATTTCCTTCGGGGAATTTTCTTGGCCGTTTTTGTGGTTATTGGCGGCCATGTCTTTGGACAATCGGTTGTGCACAACCAGGCTTGGTATGAGCAATTCACCTACCAGTGGCGCGAGAATGGTCCCAACACCACCTCGACGGAGCACACCAGCAACATCACTGAGAAGGCAACCAATCCGCACCAGATCATTGCCTTGCTCAAGAAGATTTATTGCGACGGCAATATTCCCGGACCGCTCTCCACGGGTTGGAATCCTCAGGGAAACACTCGTGAGAACGAGGTTTATTATGGCCGCATTGATGGCGGATGGGGCATCAGCGACAGTGATGTGACTGCTCCCAGCGCCAGTAACGAGGGATACACAGTGCTTTTGGTGGGTGTGAAGAACCCTGTGGTGAAATACGACACAAGCAACGATCCTTCTTATTTCTCCACATATGACCAATTGGCCACTTATATTGGTAACAACGTCAGTTCGGTGGAGTTGCTCACCGATGGCATGCGAATTGGCAATGCCGCCAATTTCGCGAGCGGTACCGTGTTCAATGTGAGTGGAACTTACAACCGTTTCTTCTTTATCTCGAAGGGACAGTCGCGTAAGGCACAAGTGAATTCTACGTTTAATGGACAGAGTTATCCGTATGAGCAAGTTCCTTTCTGCCAGATGTTTGAGCAGATGAGTCCTCACAGTGGAGCGCAAGGAACCGATGAGATCACCGATTTCTACCAGAAGATGGATGCCGGTGAAATGTATCCTGTGCAACACGACTGTGCGTCGGTGATTGAGAATGACCACTACTTCTGCATGTCGGGTATTGGTGGCACCGAGGAGAAATCGCTCACGGGCCTTAATATTTTTGTGCCTGATTATCGACTGATGCGTTCCGGTGGAAGTTCTGAGGCCACCGACATGAACTCCAGTGGTAGTAACTGGTGGGCCAGATACGCCATGTACAACACGAACCACAGGCCTGAGACGCGTCTGTACAATATCAAACTTGAAACGAGTGTTGATTTTTCAGATCGGGAAGGCTTCTGCAATGTGACCCTGACATGGACATCGTCGCTCGATGAGATGGCAGGCCGTCCGGTGCCTCAAGACTACTATGTGTACAT
>CACZNP010000072.1 GCA_902782545.1 uncultured Bacteroidales bacterium | reverse complement strand
GGGCAGCCATCATCAAACTGCGTGGACGCTCGTCGTTCCAGAGCCCGGCCTATCTGTCGGTTGAGATGATTCGTTCCGTCATGGGCGGTGAGAAATTCCGCTTCCCCGTAGGAACCTATGTGCACACCGACAAGTACAACCACATCATGATGGCCATGAAGACCACCCTTGATGAGAATGGAGCCACCTACGAGGTGCCCTGCGGCACACCCGAGGAGAATGCCAAACTCGATGCCAGTTACGAGCACCTGTGCAAGATGCGCGACGAGTTGGTCACTCTGAACATTGTTCCGCCCATCAGCGAGTGGAGCAAAATCAACCCCAACCTGTAACACCTATTGTTTAACCTTAACGGACGGGCCTAAAGACGGATGCTCTATGGCCCGTTTGTTTTTTTAATATGAATATAGAGTTATGAAAATGATGAGATTGTTATGCACTGTAGTCGCAATGGTCTTTGCTGCGACGAGTGCGATGGCGACTGGGCTGGAAATAAAAAAATTACCCATTCCTCAAGAGATGATCGAAGATGATAATTATTCTTATGAAAATCCTTTCCGCCGGGTTTTGTATACCTTTGGCGACAACAGCATTCGTCCCTTGTTTTGCACCACGTCCAATGGCAAAATGCGAATCACTATCTATGAACTCGATTTCACAACCCTTTACAAGCAATTCACTGTCGACTTGCCCGCTCCTCGTGCAGAATTGGATGAATTGGGTCAATATTCGGGCGATTTTGATGACGAAGGCTGTTTTGTTTACGCCACGGTCGATTTGTTCAACAACGACGACTTAGTGGAGTTGATTCTCAATAGTTATGGTGATAGTTATAGTGACAAGACCACCTATATCATTAATGAGAACAGCGAAGTTTTGGCTGAGTTTGAAGGTGATTTGAAAGAACTCATTGACCCCAGAATCACTGGAGGAAAGGTGTTCTTTAAAGGTGGTTTTCAACTGTCTGGCCGCGTACTTCCCATTGTGCCGAAGAAGGGTGATGTGAACGGCGATACCGAGGTGGGTATCTCCGACGTTACTGCACTGGTTGGTATCATCATGGGTCAGCACTGATTTATCTTAGTTATCTACATTTGTCAATGGGGAGATGGCCGGAGTTTGCCATCTCCCTGATTTTTCTTATTTTTGCAAAAAAAAGTAATATGAAAATCAAGAGTGCCGAATTTGAGATCAGTAACAGTGACTGGCGCAAGTGCCCCGACACGCACGAGCCTGAGTATGCATTCATCGGGCGAAGCAACGTGGGCAAGTCGTCGCTCATCAACATGCTCACTGGCCGCAAGGGATTGGCGAAAACCAGCGCCACTCCAGGCAAAACGCTACTCATCAACCACTTCAAGGTGAATGGCGAGTGGTACATCGTGGACTTGCCAGGCTATGGATATGCGCGTCGTGGCAAGGAGGAGCGTGAGAACCTGCGCCGCATGATTGAGGGTTACATTTTGGGCCGTGAGCAGATGACCTGTCTGTTTGTGCTTGTCGACAGTCGGCTGGAACCGCAAAAGATAGACATGGAGTTTATCAACTGGCTGGGAGAGAACGGAGTTCCTTTTGCACTGGTGTTCACCAAGTTGGACAAGATGGGACGCGTGGCTGGCACCGACAAGGTCGAGGCCTACAAGCGTGAATTGCTCAAGACGTGGGAGGAATTGCCCCCCGTGTTCCTCACCAGCAGCGAGGATGGCCGCGGCCGTGACGAATTGCTTGACTATATTCAGTCAATCAATCAATCGATATAATTTTTTGCGCGGCTGTGCGTTTAATGAGTATGATGAACAAAAAGATACTGATTGCACTGCTGTGCATGGCGAGTGCCTTGTGCACACTGGCTCAGGTGAAAATCATGGGCAAGGTGGTGGACGAGAGCGGACAGCCCATTGAGTTTGCCACGGTTCGTGTGGTGGGCACGCAAGTGGGCGTGAACACCGACAACAAGGGATTTTACGAACTGTCGGTGGCTCAGCGCGACACCATTGTGGTGGAGTTTACCTGTGTGGGCTATGCTTCGGTCAAGCGACAACTGGTCAAGCCCACGGGCACCATCACCATCAATCCCAAACTCTACGAGAAATCGCATGAGTTGACCGAGTTGCAGGTCACCGAGTATAAGAAGCAGACCAACACCATGCAAGGAATCGATGTGGAGTCGATACGCCTCACACCCGATGCGTCGGGGGGCAGCGTGGAGTCGGTTCTCACCACCATGGCCGGTGTGAGCACCAAGAATGAGATGTCGTCGCAGTACATGGTGCGAGGCGGTTCTTACGATGAGAACTCGGTCTATATCAATGGCATTGAGGTTTATCGCCCGCAACTCATCAGCAACGGGCAGCAGGAGGGCTTGAGCATCATCAACCCCGACATGGTGAAATCCGTGAACTTCTCCACCGGAGGCTTCAATGCCGAGTATGGCGACAAGATGTCGAGTGTGCTCGACATCACTTACCGGGAGCCCCAGTCCTTCGAAGGCAGCATCGCTGCCAGCCTGCAGGGCGGCAGCCTGTCGCTGGGACAGAGCAGCAGCAAGTTCTCGCAATTGCACGGATTCCGCTACAAGCGCAATTCGTCATTACTGGGTTCGCTGGAGTCGAAGGGCGAATACGACCCTCAATACTTCGACTACCAGACACACATCGTCTACAAGCCCACCGACAAGTTCCGCGTGTCGTTCCTGGGAAACATTGCCATCAACGACTATCGGTTCACACCGGTGAACCGCGAGACGAGTTTCGGCACTTCGACCGCCGCCAAGTCGTTCACCGTCTACTTCGACGGCTATGAAAAAGACAAGTTCCACACCTATTTTGGCGCCCTCTCGCTCAATTACCGCGTGAACAAAGGCACCGACCTGACGCTGCAAGCATCGGGCTACCGCACCGACGAATTGGTGTCCTACGACATCCATGGCGAGTACTGGCTCGACGAGGCCGGAACCAGCGGAGAGGGTGGAATTGGCGGAGAACTGGGTGTGGGCAAGTACCATGAGCATGAGCGCACACGCCTCAAACTCAATGTGTACGACATCAGTCTCAAGGGAAACACCGGGCTGAACAACCACAACCTGTCCTATGGTGTGAGCATGCGCCGCGAGAGCATTTACGACCGCTCGCGTGAGTGGCAATGGCGCGACAGTGCAGGCTATTCGTTGCCCCATATCCCCAACGAGGTGAATGTGATTTACAGTCAGTCGTCGAGCCACGACCTGAACACAACCCGTTTTGCCGCCTACGTGCAAGATACCTACAAACTGATGACCGACCGCGGATTGTGGTCGATCAATGGCGGTGTGCGTGTGAGTCACTGGGATTTCAACAAAGAGTTTCTTGTGTCGCCCCGTTTCAGCATAGGTTTCGTGCCCGAACGCAACAACCGCTTGTCGTTGCGACTGGCCGGTGGCCTCTATTACCAGGCACCGTTCTACAAGGAATACCGCATGGAACGCGTCGACTCGCTGGGCAATGCCTACATCGACTTGAACCACAAGATCAAGTCGCAACGCAGCATCCATGCCATCATTGGCGGTGACTACACATTCCGTGCCCTGAACCGTCCCTTCAAATTCACCACCGAGGTTTATTACAAAAACTTGGCCAACCTCATCCCTTACGAGGTGGACAACCTCAAAGTGGTTTATTCGGGCCTGAACGAGTCGAAAGGCTTTATCGCTGGAATCGACATGAAACTGTTTGGACAGTTTGTCGAGGGTACCGACTCTTGGATCAGTTTCTCGCTGATGAAGACACAGGAGGAACTCAATGGCGTGAAAGTGCCGCGCCCCACCGACCAGCGCTACAGCCTGGCCGTGTTCTTCACCGACTATTTCCCCAAGTTGCCGCGCCTTAAGTTCTCGCTCAAAGCCATCGTGAGCGACGGCTTGCCCACCACCTCGCCGCGCATGACACGCGATGAGGCCTACTTCCGCCAGCCGGCTTACAAGCGCGTGGACGTGGGGCTGAGTTTCCAACTTGTGGGCGGCGAGCATCGCCCCCAGACGGGCTTCTTGAGTCACTTCAAGAGCATCTGGCTGGGCGTGGATGTGTTCAACCTGTTCGACATTTCCAACGTGAGCAGTTACTACTGGGTCACCGATGTGAACAACATGCAGTATGCCGTACCCAACTACCTGACGCGTCGCCAAATCAATGCCCGCCTGCAAGCAACTTTCTGAAATTATTTGCATCATTGGCAGAAAAGTGCTAACTTTGAGCAATTGAAATGAATCTCACATAATCATCAACCAAAATCT
>CACZNP010000071.1 GCA_902782545.1 uncultured Bacteroidales bacterium | reverse complement strand
CACAATTAATGCTATGCCGATATGAACTATAAGGGCACTTGAAAATGTTTCTTCCAATCGTTTTTGGTCTCCCCGTCCTAACTCAAATGTAAGAAAACGGCTTGTGGCCCCAGCCATGGATGCATTCAAGAACCCCAACATGGCGACAACGCCTCCAACAACACCATAAATACCATAATCCTCAACGCCAAGTGTAGCAAGGACCACACGGCTGGTGTAAAGCCCCACAACCATGGATATAAACATCCTGATGTAGAGCATCAAAGCGTTCTTGGCAATACGTTTATTGCTGGTGGGGGCTTCGATTGGAAGTTGGTTATCTTGTCCTTTCTGCTCTTCGGGCATGGGTTGTGGGCCTCTTTAGGGTTGCAACTGGGATTCTGGGTTGTTTACGGCAGTGGTGTTGGGTGGGTTCAGTTGAGCAACGTTGTTTTGGGCGAAGGAATGCCGGTTCCTTGTTTGCCGCTGAAGTTGGCGAGGTGGGTTCCCGTGAATGGTGTGTTCTTTAATGAAGCCGTTTGGTGACCGGGCTTGTTTTTCCAGATGGACGCCAATGCAGTTTGCTCTGTGGCTGGCGGGAAAATGGGAGATGGCGCAAACAGTTTGTTGTCCTTGGCCGCCACGCGTGCTGCTGCGATGAAGGCCAAGCGCCGTTGCCGCTCGTTGTAGCGCTTGTACCACTGGGCGAATTTCCTCAGGCCTTGCCGTATGGATGTGGAAGGCTTGAAGCCGAAGTCGCGCACCAGGGCGGTGGTGTCGGCATAGGTCACCGGCATATCACCCGGCTGCATGGGCACGAGTTGCTTGTGGGCCTCGAAATCGTAATCGCGTGGCAGCACTTGCGCACGCACCAACTCTTCTTGCAGCGTAGTCACAAAGTCGAGCAGGTTCACGGGCTGGTTGTTGCCGATATTGTAAACCGAATAGGGCGCCAGTGGCAACCCGTCGTCACCCATCTGTCGTTGGGGTGCGCTGCGCATGATGCGGACAATGCCTTCAACGATATCGTCGACGAAGGTGAAATCGCGCTTGCAGTTTCCGTAATTGAAAATCTTGATGGTGTCGCCCTTCACCAGTTTCTCTGTGAAACCGAAGTAGGCCATGTCGGGCCGGCCTGCGGGTCCGTAAACCGTGAAAAAGCGCAATCCGGTCGATGGAAGGTCATACAGTTTCGAGTAGGCGTGAGCAAGCAATTCGTTGCTCTTTTTTGTGGCCGCATACAAACTGATGGGGTTGTCCACCTTGTCATCGGTGGAGTATGGAATCTTCTTGTTTGCACCGTACACGCTGCTCGAGCTGGCATACACCAGATGCCGCACCCCACGATCCATGCCGGCATCGTAACTGTGGCGGCAAGCCTCAAGGATATTATAGAACCCGACGATATTGCTTTCGATATAGGCATCGGGGTTGGTGATACTGTATCGCACTCCTGCTTGCGCCGCCAGGTTGACAACGACGTCGAACGCATAGGCTTCGAACAGGTTGTCAATAAACTCTTTGTCGGCAATCGATGCAAGTTTGAAAATGAAGCGGTGTGCCGACATGTTTTGCAACTCGGCAAGGCGTTCCTCTTTCAACCTGACGTCGTAATAGTCGTTCATGTTGTCCACTCCCACGATTGTTGCCGACGGATTATCGCGCAACAGCCGCTTGACGAGATTCGACCCAATGAACCCTGCTGCGCCAGTGACCAGTATGGTCGAGTTTTTCAATTCAATGTTGATGGGTTTCATGGCAAGCCTTGATGATTTGTGTGAAGAACTATTTTGCAAGTAATTAACTCAGTGGCGGGGAGAGATTTGTCCCCATGCTCAGCAAGCAATGAATCACTGCAACGTATTGCCAGTAGATATTGTTTTCAGTAGTCTACTGCTATGTGGCAGAGTATAGATTTGGGGCTTACAATCAATCGTAATCGACTGTAAGGCAATTATTTAACAAAGATTGAATCATAAAAGGTCTCATCGTTCTTTTATGTTTCATCGTTCAAAATGTCATTTTTGCGTCTTTTACGAGCAAAAACCACGCAAAGATAAACATTTTTTTGCAACCACGCCCCATTATTCCGTTAAATTTTCAATCACCTCGGCGGGCCCTTGCCAAATGCGAAAAGAACGAATTAATCAGAAATTCAGCCACAGGCATAAAAAAACCGACCGAAAGCGGCAAAGGCCTCTTCCAGTCGGCAAATCTCCCGTCGGGGTACCTGGATTCGAACCAGGGACCTCCTGCTCCCAAAGCAGGCGCGCTAACCGGACTGCGCTACACCCCGAATGCCATGCCTCACACGGCAAAAGCGCGGCAAAGTTACGAAAAAGAAGTGACAATTGTATCATTATGGGAATATTTTTTCAAAAAAGGTTTCTGCATCCGCCAAAAACAAGTGCATTCAAACCTACCTAAACCCAGTGTAGAACGGCCTTTTGCAAAAAACAACCGCAAAAAACCCCGACATTCTCAAAAAATCCCTATCTTTGTAGGTTGAATAATACCGCAAAATGAAAAAAGACGACGACGAACTTGATGAACTGAACGAGGCTTTTACCGATAATAACGATGGACAGGCGATGGACGTAGCCGATGACAACACAACGGCCCACTCCTCCTACCAGGTTCATGGCAAGGACAAGAAGTTGAAACTGTCGGGCATGTACGAGAACTGGTTTCTCGATTATGCCTCCTATGTGATTTTGGAGCGTGCCGTGCCCCACATCGAGGACGGTTTCAAACCCGTGCAACGCCGCATCATGCACGCCATGAAAGAGGCCGACGACGGGCACTTCAACAAGGTGGCCAACCTGGTGGGCTTGACCATGCAGTATCATCCGCACGGCGATGCCAGCATCTACTCCGCCCTGGTGCAACTGGGGCAAAAAGAACTGCTCGTCGACACACAGGGTAACTGGGGCAACATACTCACGGGCGACGGTGCCGCAGCCAGTCGTTACATCGAGGCGCGCCTCAGCGAGTTTGCCCTCGACGTGGTATTCGACGCCAAGGTCACCGACTGGGGACTGAGTTACGACGGGCGCAAGCGTGAGCCTCTGACACTGCCAGCCAAGTTCCCGCTGCTTTTGGCACAGGGTGCCGAGGGAATTGCCGTGGGATTGTCATGCAAAATCCTGCCTCACAACTTCAACGAAATCATCGATGCCGCCGTCCACTATCTGCGCGAAGAAGAGTTTCATCTGTACCCCGACTTCCAAACCGGTGGATACATCGATGTGGGTCACTACAACGATGGCGAACGTGGGGGCAGCGTGCGCGTGAGATCACGCATCGAGAAACTCGACAACAAGACTTTGCTGGTCAAAGACGTACCTTACGGGAAAACCACAGGAGCCGTCATCGACAGCATCATCAAAGCCAGCGAAAAAGGGAAAATCAAAATCAAGAAGGTGGAAGACAACACCAGCGCCACCGCCGAGATCATCGTCACCCTGCAACCTGGCACAAGCAGCGACATCGCCATCGACGCACTCTACGCCTTCACCGACTGCGAAATCAGCATCTCGCCCAACTGCTGCGTCATCATGGACGAGAAACCCCAGTTCCTCACGGTGAGCGATGTGCTGCGCGCCAATGTGGACCGCACCAAGGACATTCTGCGCCAGGAACTCGAAATCCAGCGTGGCGAGACCCTTGAGGCGTTGCATGCAGTGTCGCTCGAGAAGATTTTCATTGAGAACCGCATCTACAAAGACAAAGAATTCGAGCAAGCACGCGACCAGGAACATGCCATCAAGCACGTGGACAAGCGACTGACGCCTTTCAAGCCCCAATTTTACCGCGAAATCACCACCGACGATATCCTCAAGTTGCTGGAGATACCGATGAAACGCATCATCAAGTACAACAGCGACAAGGCCGACAACTACATCGTGACCCTGAACAATCGCATCAAGGACATCGACTACAAACTGGCTCACCTTGTGGACTACACCATCGAGTGGTTCGAAGGGCTAAAGACCAAATACGGTGCACGATATCCGCGACGCACAGTCATCCGCGAGTTCGACACCATTGTTGCCACCAAAGTGGCCGAGGCCAATGAAAAACTCTACATCAACCGCACCGATGGTTTCATCGGCACGGCACTCAAGAAAGACGAGTATGTGTGCAACTGCTCCGACATCGATGACATCATCATCTTCTACAAGGACGGCAAGTACAAAGTCATCAAGGTGGCCGAGAAAGTATATGTGGGCAAGAATGTGCTCTACCTCAACGTGTTCAAGCGCAATGACGCACGCACCATCTACAATGTTTTGTATCTCGATGGCAAGGGAGGTACCGTGTTCATGAAGCGCTTTGCCGTTACCGGCGTGACGCGCGACAAGGAATACGACATCACCCAGGGCAAGCCTGGCAGCAAAGTGTTGTGGTTCACGGCCAATCCCAACGGCGAGGCCGAGGTACTGCGCATCACCCTCAAGCCCAAGTTCCGTCTCAAGGTGCTGCAATTCGACGTGGATTTAGCCGAATTGGCCATCAAGGGCAAACAAAGCCGCGGAAACATGGTCACCAAAAACGAGGTGCAACGCATCACCCTGAAGGAGCGTGGCGCCAGCACATTGGGCGACCGCGAGGTTTGGTTCGACCCCGATATCCTGCGCATCAATTACGAAGGGCACGGCGTGTCGCTGGGCTTGTTCGGAGGGGAAGACCGCATCTTGGTCATCATGCGCAACGGTGACTTTTTCACGACCTCAATTGATGCCAGCAATCACTACGATGACGGCATCCTGCGCATTGAAAAGTGGAACCCCAAGAAGGTGTGGACCGCCATTGTTGATGATGCCGACCAGGGCTATCACTATATCAAACGCTTCCCGCTCGAAGACAACAACAAAAAACAGAGCATGACCGGCGGCAATCCCGACTCACGGCTCATTTTGCTCACCGACGAGAGGTATCCACGCTTCGACGTGAAGTTTGGCGGTGGCGATGACTTCCGCGAAAACATCACCATCGATGCCGAAGAATTCATCGCTGTGAAGAGTTTCAAGGCCAAAGGTAAACGTGTGTCGAACTACCAAATCGACAGCGTCACCGAAATTGAGCCACGTGAACATGAAGAAATCGAAGAAACGCCCATCCCCGAGGTGGCCGACATTGAGAATGCCGACACCAACCCCGCTCCCGATACCGACAAGGACGTGAGCCAAAGCCAAGTGCTCGACGAACTGACAGGACAATGGAGACTTTTTGGCGACGATGAATAGACGATGGATACATATTGCCCTGGCAGCGCTTGCCACCACCATCGCTCAAGCGCAGACGGTGACCGACTCACTCTTCGTGGCCGACCAACCGTTGCGCCCGGCAATGTCGATGTTCATGGCCAGCGTGGGACATGCATCCATCCTCGACAGTTACCTCTCCCCTATCCGCTATAAAGGCCTCAACCTGGAACTGGACTATGAGCACATGCAAAACACAGGCTTCGACCCGCAGCGATGGGCCCGACAGTTGACCTTGGGCGTGGAGTACGACAACGTGGACAACCGAGTGGGCGACAACACCATGCATGCTCTCATGGTCGATGCCCAATGGGGAATGATGCGTCGATGGCAAGTGGCCCACAACAAACTGCAAGTGCTTTGTGGCCCCATGACCCAAGCACGCGGAGGAATCATATACGATGCCGCCAACAGCAACAACGTGGTTTCGGCCAAGGTGCGGTGGAGCATTGGAGCCATGGCCATGGCACAATGGAACACACGGCTGGCACGCCGCCCCATCGCACTGCGCTACCAAGCCTCGTTGCCGGTGGTGGGAGTGTTCTTCTCTCCCGACTATGATGAATCATTCTACGAGATTTATCTGGGCAACCGCAGTAACCTGGTCCACATGGGATGGTGGGGTAACCGCTTCGACTTCACGCAATTGCTCACTGCCGACTGGCACCTGGGGGGAACCATTCTGCGATTGGGCTACCGTGGACGCTTCGAAACATCGTGGGTCAACCACCTGAGCACAAAAATTTTTACTCACAGCCTCGTCATCGGCATTGGTGGCGAATTTCTCAGCGTGAAACGAAAATGAAACCCCGACGTCACATCTACACCCTGCTCGTCGTCTTGGCCACACTGGCCATGGCGGGCTGCCATCACGAAGAGGAATGGAACAACGATGCTGTGGGCAACTTCGAGGCACTGTGGCAAATCATGGATCAGCACTACAGTTTCTTTGCCTACAAAAACGTGGATTGGAACGAAGTCCACAGCCGATACCGTGCTCGTGTGGGCAACAACATGACCAATCAGGAACTCTTTGAACTGTGTGGAGAAATGCTCAAGGAACTGCGCGACGGACACACCAACCTCATCGCCTCGCACGATGTGTCGCGCTACTGGATTTGGGAACAGTATCCGGTCAACTACGATGAGCGCACCATCGACGAGCATTATCTTAACTTTGACTACAAGCGTGTTTCGGGCATCAAATACCAAATCTTGACCGACAACATCGGTTATATGTACTATGGTAACTTCGCAATCGGCATGGGCGATGGCAATCTGGACCTGATCTTGAGCCATCTTGCCACAGCCGATGGCTTGATCATTGACGTGCGCAACAATGGCGGTGGCTACCTCACCAATGTGGAGAAACTTGTGAGCCGATTCATCGACCAGCGTATCCATGCAGGAGCCATCACCCACAAGAACGGCCCCGGGCACAACGATTTTGCCCAACCCTTTGACTACTACTTCGAGCCCACCAAGAACCATATTCACTACCTCAAACCCGTAGTGGTTCTCACCAACCGGAGCTCGTTCAGCGCAACCAACAATTTTGTGGCCATCATGAAGTCGCTGCCCAATGTCACTATCGTAGGTGACACCACTGGCGGTGGTTGCGGACTGCCTTTCACCAGCGAATTGCCCAATGGCTGGCGCATCCGCTTCTCGTCCTGCCCCATCACCAGCCCCGACGGCCAACTCACAGAGTTCGGTGTGGAACCCGATGTGAAAGTGGACATGACCGACGAAGACCTGGCTCGCGGACACGACACCATTCTGGATCGCGCCATCGAACTGCTCATTTCAACCAAAACTTGATATTCCCCTATTTATTAACCATTTAAAACCAACAGAAATGAAAAAGACTATTTTAACTATTGCAACTGCTCTCACCGTCATGTGCACTGGTTGTTTCTCTACAGGAACAAACACCAATGCCGGCTACGGTTACGGCAACAACGGATTGGGCAGCATCCTGGGCAGTGTGCTCGGAAGCGTGCTCTTCGGGGGTATGACTTTTGACCAGTCAAGTCTTGTGGGCAACTGGAATTACAACGCTCCCAGCGCTGCTTTCACCACCGAGCAGACCCTGAACAAGGCAGGAGGTATCAACGCACTGAACAACATCACCTCGCAACTGGCGCCCAGTTACAACACCATCGGCATCAACAAGAAGAACACCTTCTTCAACTTTGCGGCCGACAACAAGTTCGACGCACAGGTGAATGGCATCCCCTTCAACGGCACCTATGCCTATAACCAACAGAATGGTGAAATCACGCTCAAAACCGCCACTGAAAGCATCAAAGGCAACGTGACCAAGACCCAAAACGGCATGGGACTCATGTTCGACTCCAAACAAATGACCAACCTGCTGCAAAAAGAGGGTAAAGTCACCAACAAGCAAGCCGTCACCGCTGTGAGCACTTTGGCCAAGAGCGCCGACGGAGCACGCGTGGGATTTGAACTGACCAAGTAAACAACCTACAACTTTTGCGCCGCAAATTGACGGTTCTTTCAATAGAATGTGCTATCTTTGCGGCGCAAAACGCGCTTGTGGCGGAATTGGCAGACGCGCCAGACTTAGGATCTGGTGTCGCAAGACGTGTAGGTTCGAGTCCTATCAGGCGCACCAAAAAAAACAAATATCCTACTGATATCCAGTGGGATATTTTTATATCTGACATCCCACATTCCTCCTCTTTTTTATACATGAATGCTAAACACTTTGCCGTGTGGGGTGCCCATTATGATGCAAAAAACAGAATTGTCATTTTTTAACACAACATAGACACCCACGTTTCTAATGATTTACTATATTTGTATAATTTTCAATTTCATTAACCATATCAAATAAGTACCTATGAAAAGATCTGTTTTCATTTTGTTTGCCGCTTGCCTTTGTGGCATGATACTCTCGGCAAGTCCACCACTGTCCCAGGCACAAGACCAAATCAAGGACAGCAATGTAGAAAACTACAAATTTATTTTTAAGGGAACTCCATTTGTGAAATATGCGGATGAAAATGGCGTAATCGCCATTCCCTCCAACTACTATCATCACAAATACGAGAAACTACGCTCCTTCGGCTATACGCTCCAGTCGTGGAGTGGCAGCAACGGGAAGACCTACCTGCCCGACAACATCGTGACCGACACCATTGTCACTCGCGACACACTCACGTCAGATGTGATTTTGACTCCAAACTTCGTGCTTAACGAGGAAGATTTGGGCGATGCAACAGTGACAGCACTATGGGAATTCGGCATGCCCGACAGCGTGGCTCTGTTCCGCAACTTCCAGAATGTGTGCTGTTTTGTAAAGCCCACGCTCTTCAACTCCTACTACATTGACATGAACATGACAATCAATGCCACCGACGGATGGATTGACAATGAGCATACTGGCAGTGAAGGCTATGCCGAAGTAGGAACTGGCACAAAGTTCATGTTGCCTGCGCGTTATGGCACCATTTACACAATGGTGACAAAGGATGCGCTGTCGGCCACCACTATTGCCGACAGTACCACCTACAAAACCACAGTTGACGCCAACGGCAACCATGTTGCCACGCTCTACTACTATGAGTCGTCTAAAGACTCTATCTACATCGTTATGGGCGAGGACATCCGTTTGATATCGGTGTCGGCATCTTATCCCGGTGGCGACAATTATATGTCATGGGCACCAAATACCAACAGCGACCAAGATGCAATCATCACGGTGAGCAAGAGTGACCCCTCGGGCTGTCTGCTCTACGACATCTCCGACATAGAGATCAACGGTGGCCTAAACGTGGAGGCAGGCACACCGCTTCAGGACCTCTCGCCTCAGATTGAGGTACCCAACGAATTAGACGACAGCAAATATCTGTCGGTCAGTTTCCAGATGGGTGAAGGTTTCTCCTATAAACACAAAAAGGCTTTTGTGCAACTACGTCTTGAGGGGGCCAACAAGTCGGCCAAGGTCAAGATGACGCT
>CACZNP010000070.1 GCA_902782545.1 uncultured Bacteroidales bacterium | reverse complement strand
TACCAGGTGAGCGTGGACCAGGATAACGTGGCTTGGCGCCAGGCTGCACAGAATCTGCCGTGGATCACCGTCTTTGACCCCATGAGCATCAACTCACAGACTGTGGGCGCCTATAACGTCACCGGCATCCCCACCACCTTCATCATCAAGAATGGAGACGTGGTCCAACGCATCGAGGACGGGCTGCAACTTGAGGCAGCACTCGCCCAACACATGTAACACAAAGTCGTGGTGGAAGATTTCTAACCACTGATTTTTTCCCAGAAATCCACATAACGCTGCGCCACAATGGGTGCAGCGTTGTGTTTTTCGACAAAAGCACGACTGGCCCGGCACAGGGCAGGCAGTTGTGCTTTGTTGCGCACCAGCCATTCCAGGCGCGCGTCGATGTCGCCTTCGACCGTGGGATCCACATTCACTATCGGGCGGTTGTCGCGTTCCCCTATCAAATCGTAATATTCCGGCTCGCCTCCCGACACAGCCACCAGTCCTTGCGCCATAGCCATCAGTGCGTTGGTTGCGGGGGTGTAACTGTACAACTGGTCAAGAATCACATGCGAGTCACGCATGCGACGGGTGTATTCGTCAAGGGGAACGCTCTCCACCACTTCCATCCGACACTGTGTGGGATAGCGGTCGTGCACACGGCGCAATGCCTCCAGCAATCGGTCGGTGCCCTTAATCACTGTGCGGTCGGGCTGGATGCCAATAAAGAATTTCACCTGCTCGGGTTCCTTGTCCAAAGGACGGAATGGGAGGGCATCGGTGTCGACTGGAATGCCCGCATAGGCCACTCGGTCGCCCAAAATGGGCACATAAGGCACATAATACTCATACAGGCATGCCACAGCCCCGTCGATACTCGAAAGCATGTAATCACTATAGGCCCGCATGAATGGGGCTTGCCAGTTGTCTTGTTGTTGTGCTCGGTACTCTTCTGAGTGAACGTAGGGAGAAGGTTCACTGCCCACCCGGTAATCGCTATAACGGAAAGTGTGTCCGTCGTGGCAAGCATCATAGTACACCACATCGGTTCCCATAGCCGAGTATACCACATGACGGTTGTGACGCTTGAGGTAACCAAGCACCCAACGCAATCGCTCGGGACGCAGCCGCAAAAAAATGAGTCCGGCCAACTGCACCACATCGTAGCCACGCATGCGAGGCAATGCACGCAACAAGTCGGCCACATAACGCACGGTGCCCACGGTGCCTGGACGACGCGACAGGTCGATGTCACGGCCCGCATTCATCCAGCGCGAGCCGTCCGAAGCAACCACTGCCTCATGACCCCGTTTGCGCAACTCGCCAGCCAAGCAGTTGTGCATGTTGCTTCCATCGCCTGCAAAGAGTACCCTCACCGAATATGATATTAAAAGTCAAATACTTGTCACTAAAACAGCCTTCTGGCCACAATGGCAGCGCCACGCTTTCCGGCAACAATGCGTGCAAACAGCCACTTGAGAATGGGTTGCACCACCCATCGCCAGTGGCGGTTGTTGTTGTAACTCTCTCGCAAGCGCGACACGGCCTGCTGGCAAAGCGGCCGGGCCAACTCGGGATGGCCCTCGCGCTGGTACTGTGCGGCAAGAACCATGCGCCGATAGTCCAGCAAACGCTTGCAACGCAACTTGTGCTCGGGCTTGAGGCGTGAACTCACCACCTCGCCCCGCACAATGTCGAGCACATGTTCCCAGTCGCCGGCATGATGGGAAAAAGCCGTACCGGTAATGGACTGCTCGCCGCTATCGTTCACCGTGACCATACTGCGGCCTCCCATGAACGCCAGTCGTGGCTTGTCCAACAGCAAACGGATTCCCAACTCCCAATCGTTCCATCGTGGCAGATTGATGTTCCACCCATCGGTGGCGGCAAAAAACTCACGACGGACAGCATAACGCTGGGTGGCGAGTTGACTGTGCAATATCTGCACCGCCAGCATATCACTGCGATGGAACGGGGCTTTACGGCGAGAACCATCGGCAGCGGCAAGCGTTGAGCGGGTGGACACGATGTCGGGCTCATTTCGGGCGCGCTCGATGGTACGGACGTATCGCTCCACCAGTCGCGGAGCCATTTCGTCGTCACTGTCAAAAAACAGCACCCATTGGCCTTTGGTGGCTTCAAAGCCACAGTTGCGTGCTGCCCCGGCCGTGTGGTAAGGTTCCTGCATCACCTCTACTTGTAAATCGGCAGTTTCATGTTCTTGCTTGAAACGACGCAGCACATCAAGCGTGCCATCGGTGCTCATGTTGTCCACCAGCACCAACTGCAAGGGGCGGTAGGTCTGTGCTACCACCGATTGGAGAGTGCGCTCCACAATGGCCTCTCGGTTAAAAACCGGTATGACAATGCTCACCAACATCTCATTGCCCGAAAATGGAGAACAATTGCTTGCTGTCAACACGATTGTACCCTTTGGGAATCGATGTGTCGATTTTCACCGTCCCATCCCAACTGATACCGCTGTAAGTCAGGTCAAGAGCCAAGTCTTTTCCGCGCATCTGAGTGGCAATGCTCACATCATGGGCAACGAGACCGGCTATCGTATAACGCACATCATCGTAGTTCACATGATAGGTTGCCGCCGAGCGACCTTTGTAATGGATGTTCAGACTGGTGATGTGTCCTTGCGCGTTGCGGCTGAAGTCACAATCGAATTTCGGGCCCAAATCGGCATCAAACTCACGTCCCAAGAACGCGTCTTGAAGCATCCCCACCGTGAGGGGCACGCCTCCGGTGATGGCGTTTAATTCCTCGGCCACATAGCGTTTGTTCATCTTGTCGATGGCATAGATGGAGTCGCCCTTGATCAACAACCTTCCTGCCTCGAACAGCCCCAGCGGCCGCACCGAGATTTGGATGATCTCGTTGCGCACCATGCGCATCTGCATGCCACTGGACAATTTTTTCCCTGCATTCACGGTCACATTGCCACCGGTTTGCAGGGTTCGCCATGATTTGGCTGTTGGTGTGTTGTCGGTGGTTGTGCTCGAAGTGGTTGTTGTCTGGGTCGTCGTTTGGGTGGTCGAGTCGGGTGTATAAACCACTTGTTTGGTCGACCGGCATCCCGCCAGCATGACCACCGCCAGCAACATATAAAAGGTTTTTCTCATAGTCATTTCTCAATCAGTTTACCTGTTTTCACTTTTTCCTGCAACACCTCGTTGTCGGGAGATTTTTCCAGGGCAAGGCGCCATTGTTCTCGAGCCTGTTCTTCTTCGCCGCTCTTGAACAAGATGTCGCCATAGTGCTCCAGCACATCGGCGCTGTGGGTATCATCGTTCTCGATGGCACTGCGAATGTACATCAATGCCATCGTGTAGTTGCCTTTCTTGTAGAACACCCAGGCATAGGTGTCGAGATAGGTGGCGTTTTGGGGATAGGCCTTCACAGTCAATGCCGACATGCGTTCGGCTTTGTCCAGGTCGCGTCCGCTCAGCGCCAGGAAGTAGGCATAGTTGTTCATCACGCCATAGTTGCCGGGATACAGTTCCAACGCCTGTTCATAGGTCTCAAACGCACGGATTGTGTCGCCCATCGAAAAAAAGACATCGGCCTTGCCGCCCAGCAAGTCGGAACGCTCCTCAAATGCATCCTGTTCATCGAGTTGCTGGGTATCGAGCATTGTCAAGGCACGGTCGTAGGTCTCCAAGGCGCGGTCATAGTCTTTCATCTGGTAGTAGATGGGGGCTATGTAGCGGTACAGGTCCAAACTGTCGGGATTG
>CACZNP010000069.1 GCA_902782545.1 uncultured Bacteroidales bacterium | reverse complement strand
CGCAAATGGACAAGGCGAACGCTGATAGCCATGGCCATGGTGATAGCGGTGGCGGCGGTGACAACGCTGGCAGCCAGTGTCTACTTCATGGATTATGCCTTGGGGCGTGACAGCCGAACCGATAACGAGGCGATGGAGCACGTGTTGGAACAAGCCCCGCATGTGCGCCCGTGGATCGACAGCCTGCAACACACCGCAGCCTTGCGCGACACCTTCATCACCCACAACGGATTGCGCCTGCATGCATGGTGGGTGCCAGCACAACGACCCACGGCCCGCACAGCGGTGATTGTCCACGGCTACAAAGTCCAAGCGCTGGGGATGATTCACATCGGCTACCTCTATCATCACAACATGGGTTTCAACATCTTGCTGCCCGACCTCAGTGCCCACGGACACAGCGAGGGGCAATTCATTGGCATGGGGTGGAACGAGCGCCACGAGGTGCTGCGGTGGGTGGATGTGGCCCGCAATCTCTTTGGCGACTCGGTGCGTGTGGCCCTTCACGGCATCTCGATGGGTGCCGCCACCGTGATGAATGTGGCTGGCGAGCCTTGCCCTCCCTGTGTGCGGTGTGTAGTGGAAGACTGCGGTTACACCAGCGTGTGGGATGAGTTCGCCGGAGAGATGCGCAAGCAGTTCGGCCTGCCGTCATTCCCATTGCTCCACGTCACCAGCGCACTCACCCGGATGTGGCTTGGGTGGTCGTTCGGGCAAGCGGCCCCGGTTCGCCAAGTGGCACACTCACGGCTTCCCATCTTCTTCATTCATGGCGACTGCGATGATTATGTGCCCACCTGGATGGTGCGGCCGCTTTATGCCGCTGCTGCTGGCCCTAAGGAATTGTGGATTACCGCTGGCTGCGACCATGCCCAAAGTTACTATCATTACCCCATTGAGTACACACAAAAGGTGGCGACATTCGTTGGCAAGCACATGTGATTGGCAGCACAAAGTTGACATTTTAACAGTTTGAAAATGTTAAAAAGTGTAATAATCTTCACAAAATCATACTTTTCCTCACTTTTCAGCCTGTTTGCACCACTTTTTTGGACATTTTGCACTACTTTCGCTGGCCGAATCCAAAAAATAATGCAAAAAAGATGAAAAAAGTTTTAGGCTTGATTATCCTGGCCCTGACAGTGGGCCTGAATGCCACAGGCGGCGGCCTGTTGCACAACACTAACCAGCACATCGCCTTCGTGCGCATGATGGCTCGCGGAACCAGCAACGAAATAGATGCAGTTTTCACAAACCCCGCTGGCACGGCCTTCATGGACCAAGGTTGGCAATTGTCGCTCAATATCCAGAGTGCCTACCAAACGCGTAACGTAACCACTACCTTCCCATTGTTTGTTGAGGAAGACCACACCCACAAGTTCAAAGGTGATGCCGCCGCACCGGTGTTACCCTCTCTATATGCCACCTATAATAAAAACAAATGGACCATCTCGGGCTTCTTCGGAGTGACTGGTGGCGGCGGCAAGTGTTCTTTTGACCATGGACTGCCCATGTTCAATGCCGCTGTGATGGCTGGCATCTATAGCAAGACGGCTGGGCTTCCTTCAGGACCATTGTTGCCCAATGCCTACGATATCAATACCGCCATGAAGGGACGGCAGTTCATCATTGGCGGACAATTCGGTGCCGCCTACCGCATCACGCCTCATTTCTCGGGTTTTGCCGGTTTCCGCATGAACTACTTCACGGGCAACCAAAGTGGTTATCTCACTGCCACGCTCAAGGGCGCTGAACAACCCATGGCCAACATCGCACTCGACTGCGACCAAACCGGATGGGGTATCACTCCCATCCTGGGCATCAACTACAAATGGAGAGGTTTGACGCTGGCCGCCAAATATGAATTCAAGACCAACCTGAACATTGAAAACGACACCAAGCAACTGGTTGCCGAACCCACCGAGTACAAAGCCGCTTTGGCCAATTTCGAGGACGGTGTGAACACACCTAACGATTTGCCAAGCGTGCTCTATGTGGCTGCCGGTTATGAGTTCATACCCAACAAACTGCGTGGCACTGTCGAGTTCCACTGGTACGATGACAAACATGCCGAAATGGCCGATGACAAACAACTCGCCCTGCGCCACGGAACCTACGAAGTGCTTGCCGGTGTGGAATGGGACATCAACAAAATATTCACCGTGAGTGCCGGTTTCCAAAACACCGATTATGGCTTGAGCGACAACTATCAGTCGCACACCTCGTTTGCCTGCGACAGTTACTCCATCGGCTTTGGTGGCGCCGCCAACATCAACCGGCACATCAAATTGAACATTGGCTACTTTTGGACCAACTATCACAACTACACCAAGACCATCCCAGCCGGTAATCCTGGCTACTGCAATACCACTTTGCCTGGCACCGATGTTTTCTCACGATCAAACAAGGTGTTCGGTATGGGTATCGATTATAAATTCTGATTCTCATCAATAATATGAAAAAGAAACTGTTTGTTATCGCAGCAATTGCCGCCATGTTCATGCCCTCTGTTTGGGCTGGCGGGTTGATGACCAACACAAACTATCACATTGCGTTCGACCGCATGATGGCGCGTGGTGCCACCACCGAGATTGATGCTGCATTCAGCAATCCGGCCGGACTGGCATGGACCCATGAGGGATTCCAACTCTCGTTCAACTACCAAGGCCCACAACAAAACCGCGACATCAATGCCACATTTGGCTCACCGTTGCTTCCCGACACCACTCATTATTATAAAGGTAAGGCTACGGCCCCCTTTGTACCTGCTCTGTTCGCTGTTTACAAACACGACCGCTGGGCCGCATGGGCTATGCTGGGTATCGTGGGCAGTGGGGGCCGGGTTGAATACAAGGATGGCATGCCCATGTTCGACGCCATGGTGTCGGCAGCCATCTTGCAGCAAAGCAAGGGTGCGCTCACCCCAAAGTCCTACACCATCGACAGTTACATGAAAGGCAAACAGTATATTTACGGCCTTCAACTGGGAAGCACTTACCGTTTGAACGACCACTGGGCAGTGAGTGCAGGCGTGCGCATCAATTACTACGATGGCTACACCCGCGGCCATGTCAAAGCGGTGTTGAAAGGTGTGGACCAAGTGCTGGCCGACTTGGAAGTGGATACCGATCAAAAAGGATGGGGTTGGAATCCCATCATCGGCGTCGACTACCATTGGGACCGGCTTACACTGGGTGCGAAATATGAATTCCGATCCAAACTCAACATCCCGTGCAAGACCAAGACTCTGAAAGATGCAGGAGGAGCACTGGCCGCCTATGCCGATGGGCAAAAAATCCGCTACGACATGCCGGCGCTGCTCACCGTGGCCGCAGGTTATGAATTCATTCCCGGCAAATTGCGGGGTGCCCTGGAATATCATTTTTTCGATGACAAAAACGCCAAAATGGCCGGGGACCGCCAGAAGGAACTCACACGTGGCACTAACGAAGTGCTCGGTGGCATCGAGTGGGACATCAACAAAAGTTTCACGGTGAGTTGCGGCCTCCAACGCACCGACTACGGACTGAGCGATGGCTATGAGACCAACACCTCGTTTGCCTGCGACAGTTACACCTTTGGCTTGGGCGGTGCATGGAACATCACCCCCAAATTGCGCATCAACGCATCCTATTTCTGGACATGGTACAGCGACTACACCAAGACTGTCAGCGCCTCCTACCCCAATGCCGGCGGATATTACGGAACCACGATGGCCGGCAAGGAAATCTATAGCCGCACCAACCGCGTGCTGGGTGTGGGTATCGATTACAAGTTCTGAAGCACACCAGCAATATGAATTTGCCAGCAAAGTGTGGAAATTTCGTTTATTCGCGATTTTTCATTACCTTTGCTGGCGATTTTTTATGGGCCCCTGTAGTTCAATGGATAGAACGGAGGTTTCCTAAACCTGAGATTTGGGTTCGATTCCCAGCGGGGGTACTATCTTTTTTTCAATACCACAATCCGATGAAACATTCATTGAAAGCCTTGTTGCTTGTTGCCACAATGCTCATGAGCATTGCCAGCGTTCATGCGCAGTATAATGATATCAGTTGCGCGAAGCGGCCGTTCAACGCATGGGTGGTGCAAGTGGACCAGTTAGAGAACAGCACTGTTTTTTACATTGAGTTGCAGAACGACGGCCGTCGCTACATGAACGTGTTTGACGACATGTTTTGCCGCATCGATGCCACCGGAAACATCTATCATCTGCTCAACAGTTACAACATGCCGCTGAGCGATACCGACAACAGCCGCCAGTTGGTGATGGAAACGGGACAAACGCACCGCTTTGCGCTGGAGTTTGAGCGCATGCCACTCGACAACCCCATCGACATGGTTGAACTCGAAAGCAACTCCCGGGCGCTCAACTTCTACGAACTCGCTGTTGACACCACAGAGGTGACCAGCCGCATAGATTATGATGCATGGGTACGCGACTATCCAGTGAAAGAGTACGGCACTTACGTGCAGGACGGGTCGGTGATACAGTACATTTCCTATAAGGGGGTGACACTTGCCGCACACATGCAACAAACCAAGGAATACGGTAAATATTTCTCGGTGGATTTGGACTTGCAAAACAACAGCAAGCATGATGTTTTATTAGATCCCGCACGCATCACCGCAACAACATTCTCTCCCAAAAAGAAAAAACAACTCGACCTGAATGTCCTCTCGGCCGAAGAATACGACAAGCGCGTGAAACGAAGCCAAAACTGGACCACAGCCCTCGTGGTAATGGCTGGGGTTGCTGTCACAGCGGCCGCTGTTGCCGCCGATGTGGCTATTGCCAAGGATGAAGCCAAACACCACCCTGGGCCACCGCCACGCCACAACAACTGGCGGCGCCACCACCATTATCATCCCTACTACCCCACCGACCATTACCGTTCGCATTACCACAGTCACGACTTGGGCGGACTGGCAACTGCCACGGCCTTGGTGGGATCGGCTGCCGTCACAGCAGGAGTGGTCGAGGGACAAAAGACAAAGCAAGAAACACTCGAAGCGCATTACGTCAAGCCCAATACTGTGAGAATGGGTGATGAATACTTGGGTTACTTCAATATCAAGTATGAGAAAACCGACAACTTGATTGTGAACATACCCATCATGGGCGAGAACTTTGAGTTCCGTTTCCAGTGGCAAGACGGCAGGTGAGAAATCCATCAACTCTCCACCTATAACGCATATCAACGATTGAGGGGTCACCGAATGATTGGTGGCCCCTCGTGTTTCATGTCGCAATTGGGCGAGCCTGCTTTTCCTTCAAGATCTGTCAGGTCATTGCTGCTTGAGGTCAAAACCCACTTTCACATCGTGAAAATTCTCGCTCAGGAAGGCGATGGACTTGAGCACATCGTTGCTGCTGAAACCACTGATCCATTTCAAGATGGTGAGCAAACGGTCGGTATCGAAAAGCAAGTGCAGGTGCTTGCCGTCGCGTTGCACCTGTGAGCGCAAGGGCAACCCATGCCAGCGCAATGTGAGCCGCTCATTGGCGGGGTCGTAGTCATATTTCCCACCCATGTTCAGCCCGGCTATGTTCATTGTCCATTGCCCATCGGGGGTGAGTTCGAGCGATTGCCACCGCTTGTTGATTTTGAGTTTTTTGAACGCCTTGTCCAGTTTCTTCTTGAGTTTACTCTTGGCAATGGGCTTTCCCAGTTTTCCCACCACGCTCGAGCCTTGAGCCTGCACCGACGGCTTGTCGTAGCGCCAAACGCCAGCCACGGCCTGGTTCAAAATGGTGGGGGCGCTCTGCTGCACCGACACCGTATCAAGGTCGGTTGTTTCGGGCACAATTTCTTGAGCCGATGCGGGCCACATCAGCAGCAACACGGTTGTGAAAAGTATCAAATGTTTCATTGTCGTTCGCTTTTTGTCATGCGCTGCAAATGTAATGATAATTCATCAATCCGCTGACAAATCGGTTTCTAAAAATGAGGTTTGACCATCCAACAAGCCTTCGTGTCATGGTGCACATCGCCCCCATCGTGATGATGAAATTTGAAAACCCGAAAAAAGTTATTATTTTTGTAAACTGAAATGGAAGACAATTTTGACATACGCAATGAAAGGATGCGCAACGACCAAGACTTTGAGAAAGCGTTGCGTCCCGAGCGTTTCGGCGATTTCGCCGGGCAGGAAAAGATTATCGAGAACCTCAAGGTATTCGTTGCCGCGGCGCGCATGCGTGGTGAGGCCCTGGACCACATTTTGTTTCATGGTCCCCCTGGACTGGGCAAAACCACTTTGAGCAACATCATTGCCAACGAATTGGGGGTGGGATTCAAGGTCACCAGCGGTCCCGTGCTCGACAAGCCCGGTGATCTGGCTGGATTGCTCACCTCGCTCGAAGAGAACGATGTGCTGTTCATCGACGAGATACACCGCCTGAGTCCTGTGGTCGAGGAATATCTGTACAGCGCCATGGAGGATTACCGCATCGACATCATGATTGACAAAGGTCCTGGCGCACGGTCGGTGCAACTCACCTTGTCACCTTTCACCCTGATTGGTGCCACCACACGCAGCGGACTGCTCACCTCACCGTTGCGGGCACGTTTCAGCATCAATTGTCATCTGGAGTATTACGGGCACGAAGTGCTCGAAAGCATCGTGCGGCGCAGCGCCCGGTTACTGTCGGTTCCCATCACCGACGATGCCGCCAGGGAAATCGCATTGCGCAGTCGCGGCACACCACGCATCGCCAACTCGCTGTTGCGTCGTGTGCGGGATTTTGCCCAAGTGAAAGGCAGCGGCAAAATCGACACCGCCATTGCCCGCTATGCACTTGAGGCCTTGAACATCGACAAATATGGCCTTGACGAAATCGACAACAAGATCTTGCTCACCATCATCGACAAATTCAATGGCGGGCCGGTGGGAATCTCCACCATCGCCACAGCCCTGAGCGAGGATGCGGGCACAGTGGAGGAAGTCTATGAGCCTTATCTCATCAAAGAAGGCTTCATCAAGCGCACTCCGCGAGGGCGCGAAGTGACCCAATTGGCCTACGACCACCTGCACCGTGAGCGTCCAGGCGCGCCAGGCACTTTATTCTCCTGAATTATTCACACTCATCATCCATTGCATCGTGGCCAGTTTAAAATCGCTTGCAAAAGATTCTGTCATATACGGCCTGAGCAGCATTGCCGGCAGGTTCATCAACTATTTGCTCGTTCCCATACAGACGGCCAAATTTGCCGCCTCGGGCGGGGAATACGGCGTGGTCACCAACATCTATGCCTACACGGCGTTGCTGCTGGTGCTGCTCACCTTCGGGATGGAGACCACTTTCTTCCGCTTCATGGGGCGCGAAGATGCCGACAGCCGACGCACCTATTCCACATCGATGATTATGGTGGGCACCGTGGCCGCGGTGTTTGCCACACTGGTGTTGCTGTTCCTGGGGCCCATTTCCCATGCCATGCAGTATGCCGACCACCCATCGTTTGTGGGTGTGATGGCGGTGTGTGTGGCCATCGATGCATTCCAGTGCATCCCATTTGCCTACCTGCGGTTCAACAAGCGTCCCATCAAGTTTGTGGTCATCCGACTGCTCAACATAGGTCTGAACATTTTGCTCAACTTGCTCTATTTGGTGATTTTGCCCTACTTCAAGGTGAACCTGTTTGGCATCTATGACGACAATTTCACCCTCGATGTGGGCTATGTTTTCTACATCAACCTGTTCTGTACGGTTTTCACCACATTCCTGTTGGGAAAGGAAATCACAGCGGTTCCCTGGCGTTTCGACAGCACCTTGTGCCGCCGCATGCTGCGCTATGCCTGGCCGTTGCTGCTACTGGGCATCGCGGGCATTCTCAACCAGGCCTTCGACAAGATGTTCTTCCTCAACATCTACGATGGGACCGACGGACGCCAGCAATTGGGCATCTATGGCGCGGCCGTGAAAATCGCGATGATCATGGCGATGATCACGCAAGCGTTCCGCTACGCTTACGAGCCGTTTGTCTTTGGCAACTCCACCGACAAAAACAATCCTGCCATGCTGGCCAAGGCCATGAAATATTTCATCATTTTCACGCTCATAGCCTTCCTGGCGGTGATGGCTTGGATTGATGTACTCAAACGCATCATCGCACCCGACTATTGGGTGGGTCTCAAGGTCGTGCCCATCGTCATGACGGCCGAAATCATGATGGGCATTTACTTCAATCTCTCGTTTTGGTACAAACTCATTGACAAAACCATCTGGGGTGCATGGTTCTCGGGCATTGGTTGCCTGGTGCTCATCATCATCAATGTGCTGTTTGTGCCACGTTACGGCTACATGGCTTGCGCATGGGCCGGAGTGGCAGGCTACGGCACGGCCATGGTGCTGAGTTATCTGGTGGGACAACGCTACAACCCCATCAATTATCCGCTGCGTGAAATCGCGCTTTACACTCTGCTTGCGGTGGCCCTGCTCGCTGTGATGATGCTCACCCCCATCGAAAACGTGTGGATTGCCACCACCCTGCGCACCATCGTATTGATGCTCTTCGTGGCCGTTGTGGCCAAGCACGAAGGGCTGGCCGCAGCCATTCAGGCAAAATTAAGAGGAAGAGGCAAATGAGTCGCTTGCTCGTAACGTTCGCTTCGCGCAAGTTACTCTCGCTCGAAAAATCTCAAATATATTT
>CACZNP010000068.1 GCA_902782545.1 uncultured Bacteroidales bacterium | reverse complement strand
TTTTATGCGGTCTATATGGCATCCTACGTGAAACTGTTGTGGCCCATTATGGACAAACTCCAGTCCGACCCGCTTGGCGCGTCCGAAGCCTTGCAGGAGTCGATGGGTTCCCTGAGCATCGCTTTGAGTTTGTGCGGTCTTGCCTACTCGGTGCTCATGCTGGTGCTGTTCATTTTCAATCTGCAGGACAGCCATCGTGAGGAGAATAAATACGGACCTTCCCCCAAATACCAGTAAATGCGATTGAGAGGCACATACTTCTTGGCCGCGGCATTTTTGTTGGTCTTGGCGTTGTCGGGCTGTGACAAGAGTGGCGGCGAGGGGGTGGCCAATCCCCAGCCATCGGTCTATTATTGGCGCACGGTCTTTGCTTTGGACAGTGCCGAGCGCCAATTCCTGTCGGACCATGCCATCAAGAAAATGTATGTGCGTTATTTCGATGTGGTGATGCGTGGCGGGCGCCCCATGCCCAACGCCACCTTGCGGTTTGCCGACACACTGCCTGCAGGTGTGGAAGTGATTCCCACGATATTTGTGATGGAGAACTGTCTGCGTCATGGCATGGACAGTGTGGCACCGTTGTTGGTGGACCGCGTGCTGCAGATGTGCGAGACCTGTGATGTGACAGGTGTGCGAGAGATACAAATCGATTGCGACTGGACGCGTACATCGCAGGATGCCTATTTCTCCTTCTTGCGGCTTGTGCGCGAGCATCTGGCACAGCGTGGCATGCGCCTGAGCGCCACAATCCGCCTTCACCAATTGCGCATGGCCCCACCGCCTGTCGATGAGGGAGTGCTCATGGTCTACAATACAGGGGATGTGAGGCGGCGCAATGGCCGCAACCCCATCCTTGACCCCCGCGATGTGCAGCCTTACCTGAACGATTTGGCAAGTTATCAACTGCCGTTGTGTGCCGCTTATCCAGCGTTTCGATGGCAATTGTTGTATGGCCATGACGGTAAGTTCAAGGCCATCCTTTACGATGAGAACCTGGCCGACACCACGATGTATCGCCGTGTGGCCGACGACCGCTACAACGTCATCTTTGGGCGCGACATCCCTGAGATGAACAGCGATGCGTCGTCAAGCACCTGGATCAGCGTGGGCGACACGGTGGTGGTGATGCTGCCCAGTGCGCACGCCGTTGGACTGGTGCACGATGCGTTGGGCGCCAAACGTCCATCCATCAACCGTCAGGTGGTGCTTTACAGCCTCGACAGCAAGAATTTAAAATACTATAATACTAAGGAATATGAAAAAGTTTTCAGTAATTAGCGCTTTTTTGTTTGCAACCATCAGTGCGCTGGCGTGTGGGCCGTGGATGCGACCGCACTACTACACCTTCAGCGTGTTCAACCGCAACGAGGAGACCAATCCTTTTTTGGAAAGGCTGAATCAGAACTGGAAGATTTATGATTCGTCAATCGACGACTACGACATGCAGGGCCTGAATTGGGTGTCTCTTGAGAACTTTGACCAGACGCAGAACGCTATCGTCACGGCTGCCCGCAACAAAGGTGACGATGAGATGCTGCTCTATTTGCGCCTGCTCATCACCTATTTGGAGGAGTGCCGCAACGTGGACGTGGACAATGAGTGGGGCTATCCCACCAAGAACCAGCAGCAACAGTCCTCTCGGCGCATTGACTACATCTACAATGCGGCTCGGACCTATGAAGGCACCCGGCTGCGCCCGCAGTATTGCCTGTTGCAGATGCGCTGCCTGATGTTGCGTGGCGACAACCAGAACATCATCAAGTTTTGGAGCAATACGGGCGTGAAGTTGCCCCCCAGCGTGTTCCGCGACATGATGCAGGATATCTACGCAGGCGCTTTGCTGCGAACCGGCAAGCGTGCCGAAGCGTGCCGGCTCTACGGGGCGCTGGGCGACATGCAGTCCATCAAGTGGATATTGCGCGATGACCGTGACTTGGATGGCATCCGCAAGGAATATGCCGCCGACCCCAATTCGCCCACGCTCACCTTCCTGGTGCAAGACTTTGTGAACAATGCCGAGGAAACCCTTTGCTCGCTGTCCTACGAGAACGAAAATGAACGGACTCAAGAACTGGCTGCTTTCAACCGCCAACTCGATGCCTTCAAGACGCTGGCCTCGCAAGCCGTGAATAACAAGGACTGCAAATCTCCTGCCATGTGGCAAAGCGCCATTGGCTACTTACAGTATTTGCAAGGCAATCCCAATGCTGCCATCACCACCTTGGAAAAGGCACAGAAGATGAATGGCACGCAACGAATGCGTGACAATGCCCGCACCTGTCTCATCGTGGCGCAAGCCGAGGCAGCCGCCGACAACAACAAGTTCTACTCCCAAACCGCCAAAAACTTACAGTGGCTCATTGAGACCGACAAAAAGGAATTCCCGAATGCCGCCAACCCGGAGGAATGCGAAGGCCACTACGGGCAAGTGCTGAGCAACGTCGTCTACGACCAGTTGATACCCACTTTCGGCAAGTGGAACAAGCCCAACTTGGTCACCGCACTCTATGGGTGGATGAACCGAAAGAACAATCGCGCGAACAGCGGGTTTGCCATTGGCAATGAATATGGCATTGCTGTCGATTCGCTCACCGCCGAACAAATGATCGACTATGCTGATTATATCAAGGGCTCTCCACATAACGACTTGGAAAGAATGTTGTTTGCCTCCAACATTTCCATTCCGGAGAATTGGGTTAATGACCTGGTGGGAACCAAGATGATACGTGAGGGGCGTTTCACCGAGGCGATTTCCTATTTGGAGAACGTGCCTGTGTCATTCATTGGTAGCCAGAACATCAACCGTTACATGTCGCGCCGCGACTACAATGTGGAACGGTGGCTCAAGCGTCAAGTGGTGGATCGTAATTGGGAAGACATCTACGAAGGCGACAAAAACTCGACCAAGGCCGTTAACCAAAAGTTGGATTTCTGCCGGTCGGCGCTGGCCCTTATCGATAAAATCCATATCACCAACAATGCCACGGCCGAAGACTATTACCGT
>CACZNP010000067.1 GCA_902782545.1 uncultured Bacteroidales bacterium | reverse complement strand
GCGTTTAAGCCGGGCATTAACTTCTTCACCTTGGCAAGGTAGAGGTTGCCCACGGCATAGGCAGCGTCTCGCGATTCCCGTTGCAGCGACATCAGTCTGCCGTCCTCAAGCAGGGCGGTGCTGATCTCGGTGGGCCTAACGTCAACTACTAATTCACTTTTCATCGCTTGTTGTTAAGCGGTGATACAAAGAACAAACTCATTGCGCAAGGAAATGTTGCCGATGCCATTGGGGCATCATGCACATCACGCAACAGGTTTGTTCTCGGTATCGACATTCTCAGGAAAGAATAGTCACAGTTAAGTGTGATTACTTCTTGTTCTTATGACGATTCTTTCTAAGTCTTTTTTTGCGCTTGTGCGTGGCCATTTTGTGGCCTTTTCTTTTCTTTCCGCTTGGCATTTTTACTTAGTTTAAATGATTAATACGAACAGTATGTTGTGGACCGCAAATAATTCGGTCACTGTTATTCAATAATTATTTCACCTGTTCCATGAACACCTTGGCGGGCTTGAAAGCCGGGATTTTGTGCTCGGGGATGATGATGGTGGTATTCTTGGAGATGTTGCGTGCGGTTTTCTCGGAACGAACCTTGACGATGAAACTGCCAAATCCGCGGAGATACACGTTCTCGTCGTTGGCCAGAGAGTCCTTAACTGTTTCCATGAATTTCTCGACAGTTACCAGCACGGTAGCCTTGTCGATGCCTGTAGATTTAGCAATTTCGCTAACGATGTTTGCTTTAGTCATTTTGATTTTGTTTTATTGTGTTTGTAAAAAATAAAAAATTCTTGGCACAACCGCAAAATAACACTCTCATTAGTAGTTAGTTGCTTCGCTTTTGGCGACACAAAAAACGGCCTGATGAGAGCCCCTTGCGATTTTTGCAGTGCAAATATCGTACTTTTTTTTGAATTAAGCGCTATGTTTCAGCATTTTTTATCAATATTTTTCATTTTTGGCCCCTTCGGTTTGAGAAATGGTTCCAATAATTCCGTTTTTTACCTTATTATTTTGTAATTTTGTGATTCAAATAGATTTATCCGAAAAAATGGCTTTGAAGAAAAGGAGTGTTATTGTGAGCGGCAGTCGTGTGGTGGCACTGATGCTGGCTGTGACGGTTTTTGCCGTGGGCATGCTATGGTGTGCAGCGTGGATGTCGTTCCATGAGCAATACCAGTTGTTCCAGTCCACGTGGGCCCACTTTGCGCATTACATGGCCTTGCCGGGTGGCTTCTCGGCTTATGTGGCCGAGTTTTTGGTGCAGTTTTTCCTGATTCCGGCAGCCGGTTCCCTTGTGCTGGTTGTGCTGGTGTTAGTGTTGCACGGTGCATTGTTGTCGCTGGCGCGCCCGTTGTCCGACGGGCTGGCTGGAGCGTTGTTGTGCCTGCTTGCCGTGGCATTTTTGGCACGGCATATGGCCGACGTGGATGTGTTGATTTCTCTGCTGGTGTCCATTGACCTGGTGCTGGTGTCCATTGTGTTTTGCCGGCGTGTCCCTGCCCGCTGGGGTGGGGAATGGTTGCCCTTGCCGTTGTTGCCGCTGCTCTATTGGCTGGCCGGCCCTGCAGTGTGGGTTGGAGCCGTTGTGCTGTTCATCGAGTCGGTTGCCAACCGTCGCTGGCACGCAATGGCGGTCCTGGTGGCGGCGGTTTTGCTGACTGTTGGCGTGCTGTGGCTGTCGGCTCCCCGGCAGTACCCCATGTGGCGCGTGTGGCAGGGATTATTTTATTACAGAACACCCCTTGAGAGCCGTCCTGCCCTGTGGCTGACGCTGGCTGTGCTGGCCGTCACCCCATGGCTGTTGCGGTTGTGCACGGGCAAGCCCTTCAAACCCCTAGTGCGCGGGACGATCGCGCTGGTTGTGGTTGTGGCCAGTGTGTTGCTGGTTCGGTCGGGAATTGACCCTGTGCAACGCGAGGTGGTGGGTTATGACTACCTTGTGCGCACGGCACAATGGGATGCGGTGCTGAACCGTGCCCGCACCGTGCCCCCCACGCGGCCCATGACCACCGCGTGTGTCAGTCTTGCCCTGAGCGAGCGTGGAGAGTTGTCCGACAAGTTGTTCCATTACTACCAGAATGGCCCTCAGGGCCTCATTCCTCCTTTCACGCGAGACTATATCGAATCGCTCACCATTGGTGAGATATACTATCGTTTGGCCATGTTCAACGATGCGGCCCGCCTGGCTTTTGAGGCACAAGGATGCATCCCCGATGGCCGCAAGAGTGCGCGATGCCTGCAACGTTTGGTGTCAACGAGTCTGGCCACTGGCCATGTGGAGGAGGCCTACCGTTACCAGCGTTTGCTCAACAATACATTATTTTATAAAAGGGACTTGGCGCAGTTGCCTCACCTCGTGCCCCAGCATGCCGATTTGCAGTTGTCGGGCGAAGACCTGCTCTACGACGGCAACAACACGGTGCAAGTGCTTGACCGGCTGATTGCCCAGCACCCTCGCCACCGCATGGCCTATGAGTACCTGATGGCCCACTTGCTGCTCAACCGCGACATAGACGGATTTATGCACTTTTATCCCCAGGGCAGTCAAGTGGGGTTTGACCACATTCCGCGCATCTATCAAGAAGCCCTGGTCTATGTGTGGTCGCAACAAAGCAACGATTTCACTGCCATGCCATGGCCCGTGGATGCCGATGTGGTACATGGGGTGATGAACTTTGCCCGCCTGTACACCACCGCCCGCGACAATCCCGCTTTGCGGGAGCCTCCCTTGTCGAACACGTTTTGGCATTATTTGCTTTTGGGCCCTGCCGCTCCCGCCAAATCCCAACCTTCTAACATCTATTGAAAAGCCATGAAACATCATCAATATTCCCTTGCCGTGTCGGTGCTGCTTTTCGTGTTGCTTGAGGTGCTGCCCTCATGTTCTCCCCGGCCACACGACGCCGTGCGTGTCGATACCTTGCCACCCATGTTTCCCGACTATGCCGATGTGACGGTCCCCGTGGATGTGGCCCCATTGCAGTTCGCATTGCCCGACAGTGTGTGCGACTATCTGTATGTGGTGGCTTGTGGCACTCAGGCCGACAGCGTGATGGCATCCGGCCAATGGGCCGACTTTGACGTGGATGACTGGCATCGCCTGCTTGCCGCCAACCGCGGACATGACATCACAATCAACGTCAGCGCCCGCAAGGACGGACATTGGTACCAATACCGCGACTTCAAGGTTCATGTTGACACCGATTCGCTCGGTGCTTGGGGGCTGACCTATCGTCGCATTGCCCCGGGCTATGAGTCATTTGGTACTATGGGGCTGTATATGCGAGAGTTCAGCACCTTCGACGAACGTCCCATCATCGAGAACACCGCTGTGCCCTCGTCCTGCGTGAATTGTCACACTGCTTGGGGTGGCAATCCTCAGGCTTTCACTTTTCATGTCAGGGGTGCGCACGGTGCCACACTGGTGCAACGCAACGGCCAGCGCGAATGGCTCACCACTGCCACCGACAGCACACTTGGCTCGTGTGTCTATCCCTATTGGCATCCGTCGGGGCGCTACATTGCATACTCCACAAATCTCACCCATCAGGCATTCAGCGAAGTGCCTTCCAGCGTGCTGGAGGTGTTCGACACAGGCAGTGATGTGCTGATCTACGACACACAGCAGCACCAACTCATCGAGTGGCCACAACTCGCTACCGATGAATGGATGGAAACCTATCCGTCGTTCTCTCCCGACGGCCGTTTCCTGTACTACTGCACAGCCCGCAAGCAAACTGTTCCCGAGGGCTTGGACAGTGTGCGCTACAACATCTGCAGAGTGTCCTTTGACCCAGAGCATGGCACTGTGGGTGAGCGTATCGACACGCTGTTCGATGCCGAGGCACGCGGCAAGAGTGCCATTCATCCCCGTCCCAGTTACGATGGCCGCTGGTTGCTGTTCACTGTGGCCGACTATGGGTGTTTTCCCATTTGGCACAATGAGTCGGACCAATGGCTGATGGATTTGGAAAGCGGTGAGGCCCGTCCGCTGGACGAGGCCAACAGCCCCCGTGCCGACAGTTATCACAACTGGTGCCCATCGGGGAATGGGTGGGTGGTGTTCACCAGTCGGCGAGGTGATGGCCGCTATTCATGGTTGTGGTTGTGTCGCATCGATGCCCAAGGCCATGCCACCAAGCCGTTTTTGCTGCCTCAGCGCGACCCGGCCACCTATTACGGCACCTCGTTGTACTCATTCAACACGCCCGACTTCACCACGGCCCCTGTCGACTTGGACGTTCGTGCAGCCGCTCAAGAGATCGTGTCGCCCGACCGCATCCAGGTGGGCTATCGTCGTCCGTGATCCGTGCTTTTCTTGCTCACAAAGACTGTGGGTGCGTGCGGTATTGTTTTTTTTACTATCTTTGCCAGTGAAATGGACGAAACGACAAGACTCAGAATAGAGGAGGACATCGTGAAGATGCTTCGCACGGTGTTCGACCCTGAGATTCCGGTGGATGTATACAGCCTGGGGCTCGTCTACCGCATCGAGGTGATGGACGATGGCATGGTGGATATCGACATGACCCTCACCGCGCCCAATTGTCCCGCCGCCGACTTCATCTTTGAGGATATACGCCAAAAGGTGGAGAGTGTGGAGGGGGTGAACGGAGTGAACCTTCAACTGGTCTTTGAGCCTGAATGGGACATCCGCATGATGAGTGACGAGGCCAAGTTGGAACTGGGCATGATGTGACCAAAAAACCTGTGACGACCATGGGCACCAAGACATATTTCATCAGCGATCTGCACCTGGGTGCGAAATACATTACCGATGCCCGTGCCCACGAGGCCCGGGTGGTGCGTTTCTTGGATGCCATCAAGGAGGATGCCGCCGCACTGTATCTATTGGGCGACATCCTCGACTATTGGTACGAGTACCGCACGGTGGTTCCCCGGGGCCATGTCCGTTTTTTGGGTAAGTTGGCCGAGTTGGCCGACGCCGGTGTTAGCATCTACTGGATGACTGGCAATCACGACGTGTGGCTTTTTGATTATTTGCGCGATGAGGTGGGTCTCACCGTGTTCAAGAAGCCGGTCACCGTTGCGATAGGCGGTCGCACCTTGTTTCTCTCTCATGGCGACAACGTGGGCTATCAGCGTCCCATATACCGTCTCATGCGTTATTGTTTTTATAATAGAGTGTGCCAATGGCTCTATGCCGGCATCCATCCGCGGTGGACGCATTGGATGGCCACTGGTTGGTCCCGTCATAACCGCACACACCGCAACGAAGAGGACGTGAGTCGTGAGATTGAGGCGAGTGCATCGCAATTGCAGCACTTTGCCCAAGAATACGTCCAACAGCATCCCGAAGTGGATTTCTTTGTTTTTGGTCACCTTCATCTGGCCCGCGTCTCGCCCCTGGATGGCGGCCGCGCAATTGTGTTCCTGGGCGACTGGATCTCGCAGGACACTTACGCGGTTCTTGACGGAGAATCAATCAGTCTGAAAACGTTTTCATTCGATTAACAAACATTAACAATCAAGGCAATTTTCGTTAGGTCTTTAATTGTTAATAAGTTACAACGGGGCTTGCGCTCTTGAGGCATTTTAATTGATAAAAAATTGTGTGATTGGATGTTTCATAATTTGGAAATTGAACAAAAACGTATTATATTTGCAACATAAACCTGAAACAATCTTTTTTGCCTTAGAAATTTTACCTATTTTGAAACCTAAAAAGGAATTCCGACGTGAGGTGGGGATTCCTTTTTACGTTATTGTACCTCAATCTTGTTTAATTGCTCAACTTGCATTATTTTTGCATAGCAAAAGAATGATGAGAAGATGAAAAAAACGGCAATCATAGTGGCTGGCGGCAGTGGGATGCGATTTGGCAGTGCGGTACCCAAGCAATTTTTGAGTTTGCAGGGGCGACCAGTGCTCATGCGCACACTTGATGCCTTTGCCCCGTTGGTGGATTGCCTGATTGTGGTGTTGCCAGCCGACCAGCAGGAATACTGGCGGCAGTTGTGCGGCCAGCACGGGTTTGATGTGCCGCATCGGGTGGTGACAGGTGGCTCGAGCCGCTACCAAAGCGTGCAGAACGCCATCCGTGCCCTGGACGCTGTGCAACCGGGCGATGTGGTCGCCATTCACGATGGTGTGCGCCCGCTGGCCTCGCGTCTTCTCATCGAGCGTGCATTCGACGTGGCCCATCGCTGTGGCAGCGCAATCCCTGTTGTCGCGCTCACCGACAGTGTGCGCATGGTCGAAGCCGATGGCACCAGCCGTCCGTTGCTTCGCTCACAACTGCGGGCGGTGCAGACTCCGCAAGTCTTCGACGCTGTGACGATCAGCCAGTGCTATGCTGTGGAGGAGTCGCCACTGTTTACCGACGATGCGTCGGTCTACGAGGCTGCCGGTCATCGGGTGACGCTGGTTGAGGGCGAGCCCACCAATCTCAAGATTACCCATCCTGCCGACCTTGTGCTGGCCGAACAAATCCTGATTCATGGCAAGTCTTGACCGCATGGACATCAAGTACCTGCACGGCGTGGGACCCAAGCGCGCCGAGTTGCTGGCCAAGGAGTTGGACATCCACACCTTCCATGACCTGTTGTACTATTTCCCGTTTCGTTATGTTGACCGCTCCAAGATACATCATATCAACGAGATAGAAGGCGAGATGCCCTACATCCAGTTGCGGGGCCGTTTCATCAATTTCACCTCTCAGGGCGAGGGGGTGCGGCGTCGGCTTCAGGCGTTGTTCACCGATGGCACCGGCACCATCGAGGTGGTGTGGTTCAATCGTGTCCGCTACATTCAGGAAACCTACAAAACCGGGGTTGAATACCTCATCTTTGGCAAGCCTTCCCCTTTCCAGAACCACTACAGCATCATTCACCCCGAGATTGATGTCTACAAAGACGAGAATGTGCCGCAAGGGTTGCGGGGCGTGTACAGCCTGACCGAGAAACTGCAAAACCGGTCCATCACACAACGCACACTGCAACGGCTGGTGGCTACTCTGCTTCAAACCGAGGCGGTGCAGCATGTGCCGGAGACATTGCCAAGCGAATTGATAGCCCGGTTGCGCTTGATGCCCCTGGCCGAGGCGTTGGCCAACATCCATGCGCCGGCCGATGTGCGCACGTTGCAACGGGCGCAGTTCCGTCTCAAGTTTGAGGAGTTGTTTTTTCTGGAACTCAACATTCTCAAGTACATCAAGGGACGGAACGCACAGGTGCCCGGACTGATGTTTGGCCGTGTGGGGAACTATTTCAATGACTTTTACCACCAAGTGCTTCCTTTTCCGCTCACCGATGCACAAAAGCGTGTGATGCGTGAAATCCGGCGTGACATGGGCAGCGGCCGGCAAATGAACCGATTGCTCCAGGGCGATGTGGGGAGCGGAAAGACAGTGGTGGCATTCATGTCGGCCCTCATTGCCATTGACAATGGTTACCAAGCATGCATCATGGCGCCCACCGAGATTCTTGCCACTCAACACTACGAGAGCCTGGAACCTATGGCGGCGCGCATCGGTGTGAGTGTTGCATTGCTCACGGGGTCGACCCGCAAGCGCGAGCGCGACGACATCCACCAGCGCCTGCTCAGCGGTGAGTTGCACATTCTTGTGGGCACGCATGCCCTCATCGAGGACACGGTGCGGTTTTCCAATCTGGGACTTGCCATTATCGACGAGCAACATCGTTTTGGAGTTGCCCAACGTGCAAAACTGTGGAAGAAAAACTCCACGCCTCCCCATGTGTTGGTGATGACAGCCACTCCCATCCCTCGCACGCTGGCCATGACGGTGTACGGCGATTTGGATGTGTCGGTAATTGACGAGTTGCCTCCTGGCCGCAAGCCGGTGACCACGCTCATGCGCTATGACAAAGATCGCGAGAAAGTGTATCGTTTCCTGGGGACTGAAATCAAAAAGGGCCGCCAGGTCTACATCGTATACCCGCTTATTGAGGAGAGCGAGAAACTGGATTTGCGTGCGCTGGAAGAGGGGTACGAGATAGTGCGTGAGCGATTCCCGCACTATCATGTGGTTTATGTTCATGGTCGCATGAAACCAGCCGAGAAAGACCACCAGATGCAACTCTTTGCCAGTGGGCTGGCACACATCCTGGTGGCAACCACAGTCATTGAGGTGGGAGTGAACGTGCCCAACGCCAGTGTGATGGTGAT
>CACZNP010000066.1 GCA_902782545.1 uncultured Bacteroidales bacterium | reverse complement strand
TTGTACCAACTCGACCCCGAATCAGGCGAATTGACTTTGGTTCAGGAATTGGAGAAAGGTGACGACATCAAGCGCACCGACTACTACGACTTGGTGGGCGACCTGCTGCGCGAGGAAATGACCTGTACCGTCATGGCCGCAGGTTCAACCGAAGGAACCACGGTTTACCGTTGGTTTGCCGACTTTGAGGACGACTTCGTGGGTGGCTTCAAGGGTCAGCCCTTCCTGACAATCACCGACATCTATCCTGAGACGGTGGGAGCATGGTCTTACGGCCCCACAGTAAAGATGATCATGGGCCTCGATCCCGAAGATGAGGAAGACTACTATGCCGGCGACGCTTTCTACGTAGACGGCTTCAACTCATCGCCTATCCTCTACGACAAAAAAGGCTCTCTGCTGTCTTCATTTGAGAATGTACCCATCGAGATGTGGCCTGCCGAGGTTGGTGCCAATGGATGCTTGGAGTTCAACCTTGAGGACGAAACCTATTTCGCTTATTCTTGGGCACAGTACTCGGGACTGGATGAGAAAACCGGCAAGAATCGCGCTTGCCAGGTGAACATTGCCAAACTGAGCGATGTCGATGACTACATCTTGGGCGAGAACACGGAATTTTGCTGGCAAATCCCTGCCGATGGACTGGGCGTCACAAGTGACGGCGGCAACCGTGTGCACAGCATCGCTGTGGAGTATGGCACCGACGATGAGGGCAACGAGGAAGTTACCCTGTTGAGTTACAAATCCTACAACGGCATCGCCATCTACAAAATCGGACGCAACGTGGAAGGCGGAGATCCGGGACCCGGACCTGAGGTGCTCGTGGGTGATGTGAACGGCGACGGCGAAATCGGTATCGCCGATGTCACGGCCTTGGTGTCGCTCATCCTCACCACCCAACAACCCACAGGAGACCTGCTCAAGCGGGCCGATGTGAACCAAGACGGCGAGGTGGGTATCGCCGACCTCACCGCACTGGTGGCGAAATTGTTGGAACAACAATAATTTGCATTGCCAATCCAATCGCATCAAGGGCAGGCTTCTGAGCACGGGAGCCTGCCTTTTTTTTAGCGTTTTCTTGGCAGTGTGGTTTTTTATCACTAACTTTATAGCCAAATTATTACACATTAACCTAAACTATATTGAATATGAAAAAATCGCTACTCACTTTGGCACTTGTGGCATTGACGTGCGCAAGCGCCGGGGCCAAAACCGATGGCCAAGTTTACGAACCCGTTGATGGCGTGAAAATCGCCAATCAATGGATTTTGGACCGCGTACACACTCCCGAAACCTACACCAAAATGGGCGTGTGCAACACACGTGCGCGCACAGCAACCATGGACGAAGGCATCGTCTATGTGGCACACAGCGAGGCAAAGACTATCGTCGTGGCCCCTGGCGACACTGTGGTGGCCGCTGTCATCTACCGCTTTGATGCCAAAACCGGCGAGCAACTGCCCGACTTGGACGTAACTCTCAACGGACGGCCTTACGGCACCTTCTTGGGCGTAACGAGCATCGGCGTGGACAATTTTCACCACATCTGGGTGGCACCCATGACCAGCGACCTGGCCACAAAGATTCCTTTCTACATGCTCGACAAAGAGACCGGTGAACTCACCTTGCTCCAAGAACTCGAAAAAGGCGATGTGCTGCACCGCACCGACTACCTCGATGTGATGGGCGACATCACTCGGCAAGAAGCCACCTGCACGGTCATGACCGTGGCCTATGCCACCGCCGATCCGGGATGGACAACCATCTACCGCTGGTATGCCGACTATGACGACGAGTTTGTGGGTGGTTTCAAAGGCCAGCCCAGTTTGGAAATCACCGAATTCTATCCCGAGACAAAGGCCGGATTCAGTTTGGCTCCCATCGTGAAAATGTGCCTGGGCCTCGACCCCGAGGACATCGACGATTATTATGCAGGAGAGAGTTTCTACATCGACTGCTTCGATGGGGCACCCACGCTCTATAACTTCAAGGGCAATCTGCTCGACACTTTTGAGGAAGTTGACAAAGCGCTTTGGCCGCAAAGCCAGCCCAACGGCATGATTGAGTTCATGCTTGACAATGAGCGTTACTTCGCCTATGTCATCGCCGATATGAATGGCAACGGACATGGCTGCCAGGCCAACGTGTGCAAATACGAAATAAGCGAAGACGAGGACCCCTCGTTCGCAGCCATGAAAAAGTACTGGCAAATCCCCGCCGACAGTCTGGGCAAGGTCAACGACACTGGCTTGCGCGTCCATTGTTTCGCAGTTGAAAACGGCACCGACGAGGAAGGCAACGAAGAGGTCACGCTCATGACCTTCAAGGCCTACAACGGAATTGCGGTTTACAAAATCGGACGCAATGTCGAAGGTCCCGATCCAGGTGACGAAGTACTCGTGGGTGATGTGAACGGCGACGGAGAAATCGGTATCGCCGATGTCACTGCCCTGGTATCGCTCATACTCACCACCCAACAACCCACAGGAGACCTGCTCAAGCGAGCAGATGTGAACCAAGACGGCGAGGTGGGTATTGCCGACCTCACCGCGCTGGTGGCTAAGTAGCTCGAGCAACAATGACCTCTAATCGTTGTCTGATCATGGACAAGCGAATCTTAACCCTGTTGCTGCTCTTGGCCTGCCTCACAGGCATGGCCAAGACGCAGTGGAACATCGGCGGCACTTACTACGATGTGGACACCATCATCTTTCCACATCAAGCGGGGCCTGGCGTGACCTGCGCCAAGTTTGACCTGCCAAAAATGCCGCTCAAGGTCAGTGTCATGGAGATGGACCTAACCAACCCCTACATTGACCTGGAGATGTGCATGGGAACCGACAAGTCGGTGGGATGCGAAACACCCACGAGCATGATTG
>CACZNP010000065.1 GCA_902782545.1 uncultured Bacteroidales bacterium | reverse complement strand
CCAAGTGACCACCATGAAGGATGGCAGCAAGAAGGCTGTGAAAGTGGTGAAATAATCATCACACATAAGTCACTCACTGGTGAGGGTGACCCGTTTTGGGTTGCCCTCACTATTTTTTCTCGTTCAATGGTGGATTTTTCAATTAATTTATTATCTTTGCGGTAGAAACCATAAACCTGTCGCGATATGAAAAAATTGATTCTTTTGGCCTTGGCTGTCTTGTGGCTGATGCCGGCTTGGGCACAAGAACACCGCTACAACATGTACGGCGTGATGTTCTACAACCTTGAGAACTTGTTCGACACCATCAACAACAATGGCATCTATGACCGAGAATTCTCGCCCGAGGGAGCCCGGCAATGGAACCATGATAAATACTGGAAAAAACAGCACAACATGGCCTACACCATCGCACAAATCACCACCAAAGGAACTCCCGACGGACCGGCGATCATCGGTGTGAGCGAGATTGAGAACATCACGGTGCTGCAAGACTTGGTACGGCAACCCGAACTCAAAAACCGTCGCTACCAGATTGTGCACCACGATGGCCCCGACCGCCGTGGTGTGGATGTGGGATTGCTCTACAACCCACGATTGTTCAAGGTGCTCAATGTCACCAATCAGCGGCTGGTCATTGAAGGAAATCCCAACTTCCGCACTCGCGACCAACTGTGTGTGACAGGCATGCTGGCTGGCGACAAGGTGAGTGTGCTGGTCAATCACTGGCCTTCGAGATTGGGTGGTGAAGAAGCGTCAAGTTACTTGAGGGAAGCCGCTGGAGCCATGGCACGGCGCACCATCGACTCCCTGTTGCGCGATGACCCCAACCAAGGCATCATCTTCATGGGCGACTTGAACGACGACCCGCAGAACAAGAGTTGTGCCATAGCGCTGGGGGGCAAGCGAGAACTCAAAGACTGCAGCCTGCCTAACGACATCTACAACCCGTGGTGGAAATTACTCGACAAGGGCATCGGCACACTGGCCTACCGGGGACAATGGAACTTGTTTGACCAGATTGTGATGACACAGCACTTCCTGCAGTACTACGACAGCAAGGAAAAACCCCAACTCACTTTCTCGCGGGCCGAAGTGCTCAACCGCGATTTCCTCAAGACCGTTGAAGGCGACCGGCAAGGATATCCCATGCGAACCTACTCGGGTGGTGTGTTCCTCAACGGCTACAGCGACCACTTCCCCACCATCATCTATTTGGTCAAGGAAATCAAGTGATGTAATCGTCAACAAATCCATAATCATAGAGGCAATCACAGAGGTGGTTGCCTCATTTTTTCGCCTTACACACCCTCGTTTTGTCGATGAAAACGGGGGGTTGGTATATCTCTTTTGTCGGGTAAACGGGTGTTTCGTATATTTGTAAAGAATTCATGATAACTGCGACTCTTTATGAAACACAACCCACTCATAGCCCTCGCCTTGATGGCGACAACACTGTGCGCCGCCGCCCAGGACAGCATTGCCAGCGGAACATGGACCCTGCAACGCTGCATCGACCGAGCCAAGCAAGAAAACGTGACGTTGAAACGAAATCGCCTCAGCGTGCGACAAGCCCAACTCGATGTGGCCACCGCACGCGACAACCGGCTGCCCTCCGTGGCATTCTCTACCAACCAGCAGTTCAGCAACCGACCTTTCCAAAAAAGCATCGCCATGGTTAGCGGATCCGAAGTGATTACCACCAGCAACAAAAACAGTTACAGTGGCAGTTACGGCATCAGCGGGTCCATGACACTATATAACGGCGGGCAACTGGGCAACAACATCAAGTTGCAGGAAATCAACTCTCAAATCGCCGAACTCAATGCCGATGCAACAGCATTGACAATCGAAGAGGATGTCACCCGTGCCTATGTGCAAATTCTCTATGCCCAGGAAGCGGTGAAGCAGGACAGTGTGCAGATTGACCTGAGTCAAGCGCAATGGGACCGCGCCAAGGCTCTTTTCAAGGCTGGGCTGCTCAACAAAGCCGATGTGGCGCAACTTGAGTCTCAAACCGCCAACGACCGATACCAACTGGTGGCCGACCTGTCGTCGCTCGACGGATACAAACTCACGCTGAAACAATTGCTCGAACTCGATGGCGACCAAGCCATGAACATTGCCGACCCAAATCTCACCGACGACGTGCTGGCTCCGCTGCCCAGCAAGGCCGATGTCTTTGCAATGGCATTGAACTTGCGGCCCGAAATCCGGGCACAGCAACTCGCCATGGACCGCAGCGATATCGACGTGAAGATTGCCAAAGCGGGCATGAAACCCACCGTGAACCTGAGCGCAGGCATCAACACCAACAATGTGACGGGCAACGGAAACATGTTCACCCAACTCAAGAACCAATGGAGCAACTCGGTGGGTGTGAGCGTGAATGTACCCATCTGGGATCATCACAAAACCAAAAACGCTGTCGCAAAAGCCCGATTGGAAAAAGAGAACTCGCGGCTTTCGCTCATCGACACACAAAAGACTCTGTGGAAAACCATAGAAAACTACTGGCAAACCGCTTACAGCAATCAGCAGCGGTATGTCGCTGCGCAAGAAAAGGTGAAAGCGGCGCAAACCAGTTACGAACTCACCAGTGAGCAGTTCAGGCTGGGGCTCAAAAACATCATTGAACTGATGACCGACAAAACCACCTACAGCGCCAGTGTGCAGCAGATGCTGCAGGCCAAGTACATGGCGGTGCTCAACGCCGCACTGCTCCGATACTATGCAGGAGAAGGGATAAAACTCTAACGACAGGATGAATTGACAAACAAAACAACAATATGAAAAAGAAAACAATTATCATTGCTGCCCTGGTGGCTGCCATCGCAGTGCTCCTATTCTTGGTAATGGGACGAAAAAAGACCGAGAACCGCATCGGTTTTGAAACCGCGAAGGTGGAAAAGGCCGACATTTCGACCAGCGTCACCGCAACAGGAACCCTTGAGGCTGTCACAACGGTCGATGTCGGTACTCAGGTCTCGGGAATCCTCAAGCGACTGTATGTGGATTACAACAGCGTGGTGAAAAAAGGCCAGGTGATCGCTGAGTTGGACCGCACCAATCTCCAGAGCGAACTGGCCAGTGCGCAAGCCAATCTGCGAAGTGCCCAAAGCGACTTGGAGTTTCAGAAGAAAAACTATGCCCGCTACGCCGAACTCAACCAAAAACAGTTGATTAGCGCCAGCGAATACGATGTGGCTCTGCAGAGTTACAAAAAAGCGCTCGAAAGTGTCGCGGTGGCACAGCAAAACGTGTCACGGGCACGCACCAACCTGAGTTATGCCACCATCACATCACCTATCGATGGCATCATCATCAGCAAGGAGGTGGAGGAAGGGCAAACCGTGGCCTCGTCGTTCAACACTCCCACACTGTTCACCATTGCCAAGGACTTGAGCGACATGCAGGTGATTGCCAATGTGGATGAAGCCGACATCGGCAACGTGAAAGAAGGGCAACGGGTCACCTTCACCGTCGACGCTTTCCCCGACGACGTGTTCAGCGGAAGCGTCAAACAAGTGCGCCAAAAGGCCACCACCACAAACAATGTTGTCACTTACCAGGTGGTTATCAATGCGCCAAATGTGGACCTGAAACTGAAACCGGGGCTCACTGCCAATATCAGCATCTACACCATGGAGCGCAACGGCGTGACAAGCGTGCCCAGCAAGGCACTGCGCTTCACGCCCGAGCCCGCCATCATCGGCAAGAAATATATCATCAAAGACGTGCAAGGTGGTGGCAAACTGTGGACAATCGAAGGCAACGTGCTGGTCGCACACAAAGTGACCACAGGTATCTCCGATGGTGTGCACACCGAGATTGTGGAAGGAATTGACGAAGGAACGGCAATTGTCACCGACATCGTGGCTGGCGACGATGCGGCAGCAATGGAGAAATCCGGAGAAGGCGGCAATTCTCCTTTCATGCCTGGTCCGCGAAATCGAAATAAAAGCCAACAAAAGAAATGAAACCGATCATTGAACTCGAGAACATCAGGCGCGATTTCATCGTCGGCGATGAAACTGTACGAGCATTGCGGGGGGTGTCTTTCTCCATCTGCGAAGGGGAGTTCGTCACCATTATGGGCACATCGGGTTCAGGCAAGTCAACACTGCTCAACATCCTGGGATGTCTCGACACACCCACCAGCGGCGAATACCGGCTCGATGGGACACCGGTGCGCTCAATGAGCAAGTCGCAACGGGCCATATTGAGAAATCGCAAGATTGGCTTTGTGTTCCAAAACTACAACTTGCTCGCCAAAACCACGGCGGTGGAGAATGTGGAACTGCCGCTCATGTACAACAGTGCCGTCAGTGCAGCCGAGAGGCATCGCAGGGCTGTCACGGCCCTGCAACGGGTGGGACTGGGTGACCGACTCAACCACAAATCCAACCAGATGTCGGGTGGACAGATGCAACGTGTGGCCATCGCACGGGCATTGGTCAACGACCCAGCCGTCATTCTTGCCGACGAGGCAACCGGCAACCTCGACACTCGCACATCGTTCGAGATTCTGGTGCTGTTTCAAGAACTCCACAAGGAAGGACGAACCATTATCTTTGTGACCCACAATCCTGAGATTGCACAATACTCAAGTCGCAACATCATGCTTCGCGATGGCAAAGTGAGGGATGACACGGTCAATGCCCACATTCTCAATGCAACCGAGAAACTGGCGCAACTGCCCGTGAATGATGACTAACAATAATGGCACGTGTCACACGTTTGAACACGCTCTTTAATTTCCCCAGCAATGAACGGAACCAATTTATTCAAAATAGCCCTCAAGGCCATTGCCAACAACAAGATGCGCAGTTTTCTCACCATGCTGGGCATCATCATTGGTGTGGCTTCGGTAATCACCATGCTTGCCCTTGGACAAGGATCCAAGGAAAGTATCAAGCAAAACATCGCCGAAATGGGGTCAAACATGATTATGATCAACCCCGGCACCGACCGCGGGCCAGGCAGGGCGCGCTTGAGTGCCGACGAAATGCAGACTCTCACGCTCTCCGACTATGAAAGCATCGTCAACCAAAGCAAGTATCTGGCGGCTGTGAGCCCCAATGTGTCGAGCGGCGGGCAACTGATTTTCGGCAACAACAATTACCAGAGCAGTGTCACCGGGGTGAGCGAGGGATACCTTACCATCCGGCAACTCAAAGTGGAGAGTGGCGAAATGTTCGGTGAGAACGACATTAAGGCGGCGGCCAAGGTTTGTGTGATCGGCAAGACCATTGTGGACAACCTATTCCCCAAGGGTAGCGACCCCATCGGACAGGTGATTCGGTTCAACAAAATGCCCGTGCGTGTGGTGGGAGTGCTCAAAAGCAAAGGCTACAATTCCATGGGCATGGATCAGGACGACATCGTACTCATGCCCTACACCACCGTCATGAAGCGCGTGCTGGCTCAAAACTATTTACAAGGCATCTATGCCAGCGCCATCACCGAAGAAATCACCCAACTTGCCATAAAAGACGTGACCGCAATCTTGCGTGCCAACCACAAGTTGCGCAACACCGAGGACGACAACTTCTCCATTCGGTCGCAAGAAGAAATCAGTTCCATGATGACTTCCACCATGGGAATGCTCACTCTGCTGCTTGCCTGCGTGGCGGGAATCTCGCTGGTGGTGGGCGGCATCGGCATCATGAACATCATGTATGTGAGTGTGACCGAGCGAACCCGGGAAATTGGCCTACGCATGAGCGTGGGCGCACGGGGCATCGACATCCTGAGCCAGTTCCTCATCGAAGCCATTCTCATCAGCGTGACGGGGGGTATCATCGGGGTCTTGCTGGGTGTCTTTGCTTCCTGGACTATGAAAACCTTGTTGCAGTGGCCCGTGAGCGTACAGGCGTGGACGGTGCTACTGGCTTTTGTGGTGTGCACCATCACCGGAGTGTTCTTTGGCTGGTATCCTGCCAAGAAAGCCGCCAACCTTGACCCCATCGAGGCCATCCGATACGAATAATCCATCTATGAGAGTTTAAAAAGCAAAAAATCGCTATCTTTGCAAAAACGATAATATGTCACCCAGTTCCAAACTAACCGCCAGACGAGAAACCCTCATCCACGTACTGTGTTGGGGAATCATCCTGTTCCTGCCTTTGTTGTTCTACAACTCAGGCGAGACCTGGGACGCAACCCTGCGACACTTCATGCGCTCACTGGGAAGCCCGTTGTGCTGCATGCTGCTGTTCTACCTCAATTATCTGTGGCT